>NZ_JBNDHZ010000031.1:0-57553 GCF_056755355.1 Luteibacter sp. HAY1-4A | reverse complement strand
AGATGTGTATAAGAGACAGCTCCCCCTCAACGTCCGCAGGCTGGGGCGCGTCCCCTACGAATCCTCCTGGAAGGCCATGAGCGCCTTCACCGACAACCGCACCGACGACACCGTCGACGAGTTGTGGCTGCTGGAGCACGATCCGGTGTTCACGCTGGGCCAGGCGGGGCTGGAGGAACACGTGCTGTTCGCGGGCGACATCCCCGTCGTGCGGGTGGATCGTGGCGGCCAGGTCACCTACCACGGCCCCGGCCAGATCGTGGCCTATCCGATGATCGACCTGCGCCGCACCGGCGTGGGCGTGCGCGAGCTGGTCAACCGGATCGAACAGGCCATCATCGACACCCTCGGCGAGTGGAATATCGGGGCCGAACGCCGCGAGGGCGCTCCCGGCGTCTACGTGGCGGGAGCCAAGGTGGCGGCCCTCGGCCTGCGCATCCGCCGCGGCTGCAGCTTCCACGGCCTGGCCTTCAACGTGAACATGGACCTGGAGCCCTACCACCGCATCAATCCCTGCGGGTACAAGGGTTTGGAGTCCACCCAGGTGGTAGACTTGGGCGGTCCGTCGCGGTTGGCGGACGTGGAAGACGTCCTGGTACAGGAATTCTGCAAGCAGTTCGGCTTCCACGCCGTGCCCGCCGATCCCATCCTCCCCGAACTCCCCGCGCGCCTTGCGGTCTGAGGCTGTAGCCCCATGAGCCAGACTTCCGCTTCCCCTTCCCGCAGCATCCCCATCGCCGTCGTCGACAAACCCGGCGAGAAGATGCTCGGCAACGACAAGATCGGCCTTAACCGCGCCGGCTTCGATACTGCGCTGCCCGCGCTGCGCAAACCGGGCTGGATCCGCGTGCGCCTGCCGCAGGGCAACGCCGTGCAGCAGCTGAAGGCGCGGCTGCGCGAGAACTCGCTGGTCACGGTGTGCGAAGAAGCCTCCTGCCCGAACATCCACGAGTGCTTCTCCAAGGGCACCGCCACCTTCATGATCCTCGGCGAGGTCTGCACCCGCCGCTGCTCGTTCTGCGACGTGGCCCACGGCCGCCCGCTGCCGCCCGATCCGCTGGAGCCGGCGCGCCTGGCCGAGACCATCCGCGACATGCGCCTGCGCTACGTGGTGATCACCTCGGTCGACCGCGACGACCTGCGCGACGGTGGCGCCGAGCACTTCGCTTCGTGCATCCGTGCCGTGCGCCACGCCAGCCCCGACATCCGCATCGAGATCCTCACGCCGGATTTCCGCGGCAAGGGCCGCATGGAGCGCGCGCTGGACGTCCTGAAGGACTTCCCGCCCGACGTCTTCAACCACAACCTGGAAACGGTGCCGCACCTGTACCGGGAAGTCCGCCCCGGCGCGGATTACCAGTGGTCGCTCGATCTCCTGAAGAATTTCAAGGCACAGCATCCCACGGTGCCCACCAAGTCCGGCATCATGCTGGGCCTGGGGGAAACGATGGAGCAGGTGCTCGAAACCATGCGGGATCTACGTGCCCATGACGTCGACATGATCACCATCGGCCAGTACCTGCAGCCGACGGCGCACCACCACCCGGTGGTCCGTTACTGGACGCCGGACGAGTTCGAAGCCCTGCGTGTCGCCGGCGAAGAGATGGGGTTCTCCCATGTCGCCTCCGGTCCGCTGGTGCGATCCTCCTACCATGCCGACCTGATGGCTCACGCCGCCGGCGTCGTCGAATAAACGCCAAAGCACACCGAGGCTCCGACTACATGACTCTCCGCCCCGCGATCGCCCTCCTGCTGGCCTTGTCGGCCGCGGGCGTCCAGGCACAGGCCGCCGCCCCGCAGCAGCAGCCCGACACGACCGCGCCGGCGACGAAGTCCGCCCCGCAGCCGAAGGACGCTTCCGAGGCCGCCACCTCGCCGCAGCCGCAGCGGAAGGAGTCCAGCCTGCCGTTGAAGCCCACGGCGGCGGAGACGCAGGCATCGCAGCTGTCGGCCCGCTTCCTCACGCGGTTCCACTACCAGGCCCAACCGCTCGACGACGCCATGTCGGCCAAGATCTACAAGGCCTACATCGAGTCGCTCGACAGCGAGAAAGTCTTCTTCACCCAGGAAGACCTGGCCAAGTTCGAACCACTGAAGACACAGTTCGACGACGCCATCTGGAACCAGGACCTCTCCGGTCCGTTCTCGGTGTTCAACCTGTACATCACGCGCGCCGTCGAGCGCATGAACTACGCGCGCAGCCTGCTGAAGAAGGGCTTCGACTTCAGCAGCAACGAAAGCTTCAACTTCGACCGAAAGAAGGCCGCGGCACCGAAGAACCAGGCCGAGCTCGACGACGTGTGGCGCAAGCGCACGATGAACGACTGGCTGCGCCTGAAGCTGGCCGGCAAGAACGACGACGACATCCGCAAGACGCTCGACAAGCGCTACGCCACGTACATCTCGCGCGTGCGCCAGCTCGACGACGAGGACGCCACGCAGGCCTTCATGACCGCGTACGCGAACTCCACCGACCCGCACACCGACTACCTCGGCCCCCGCGCGGCCGATGCGTTCGACATCGCCATGCGCCTGTCGCTGGAAGGTATCGGCGCGGTGCTGCAGGCGCGCGACGACTACACCACCATCCGCGAACTCGTTCCGGGCGGCCCGGCCGTCAAGTCCGGCAAGATGAAGCCGGGCGACCGCATCGTGGCCATCGGCCAGGGCGAGACCGGCCCCATGGTCGACGTGGTCGGCTGGCGCCAGGACGACGTGGTGAAGCTGATCCGCGGCAAGAAGGACACCACCGTCCGTATCGAGATCCTTCCCGCCGACGCCGGCGTGGACGGCAAGCACGAGATCGTGACCCTCGTGCGCAAGAAGGTCACGATGGAAGAACAGGCGGCGAAGTCGAAGGTCATCGACGTGAAGGACGGCGACGTCACGCGCAAGATCGGCGTCATCGAACTGCCCACGTTCTACCAGGACTTCGGCGCGCGCCGTAACGGCGACGCCAACTTCAAGAGCGCCACCCGCGACGTGTCCAAGCTCCTCACCGAGCTGAAGGCGCAGAAGGTGGAAGGCGTGATCATGGATCTCCGCAACAACGGCGGCGGTTCGCTCAACGAAGCCACCGAACTCACCGGCCTGTTCATCGACACCGGCCCCGTGGTGCAGGTGCGCGACGCGCGCGGCCAGGTCGAGGCGCAGGGCGACGACGCGCCGGGCATGGCGTGGGACGGCCCGATGGCCGTGCTGGTGAACCGCGGTTCGGCGTCGGCATCGGAGATCTTCGCCGCCGCCATCCAGGACTACGGCCGCGGCATCATCATCGGCGAACCCACCTTCGGCAAGGGCACCGTGCAGAACCTGGTCGACCTCGACCGCTTCGGCAAGGCCACCACCGGCGAGGACGCCAAGTACGGCGAACTCAAGATGACCATCGCCGAGTTCATCCGCATCAATGGCGACAGCACGCAGCTGCGTGGCGTCACGCCCGACGTGCAGTTCCCGCAGAACGGCGACGCGAAGGAATTCGGCGAGTCCACCTACGACAACGCGCTGCCGTGGCGGCACATCGATCCGGCCGATTACAAGCCGGTGGCGGACCTGAAGCCGATCGTCGGGCCGCTCAATGAGAAACACCAGGCACGCGTGGCGAATTCGCCGGCGTGGAAGCTGATGCTCGACGAACTGGCGCAATACCAGAAGCTGCGCGACAAGACCGACATCTCGCTCAACTTCGCGGCGCGTCAGACCGAGCGCAAGCAGTACGAAGCCATGCAGACCGACTTCCGCAACCGCCGCAAGGCGATCTTCGGCGGCGACGGCAGCCCGGCGGAACTCGGCGACACCGGCAACACCGCCGACGACGGCCTGAACCCGAACGAGCGCAGCATCAAGTCGGAAATCAAGCAGGAAGCCGATGCGAAGAAGGCCAAGGACACGCCGCTCGACGAGGCCGCGCACATCGTTGGCGACGAGGTGGCGATGATCAAGTCCGACCCGAAGCTCGCCGCGGAAGTGCTGCCTTACGGCGGCCGCAAGATCGACGCACCGCAGACGGCCCAGGTGCCGGCCAAACCGGCAGGCGACAGCACGCCGTAAGAACGTGTGGGAGCCGGCTCTGCCGGCGATCCCGCGGCAGCGGGCAAGCTTGCCGCGGGACATCGCCGCTGAAGCGGCTCCCACATGAAGTCCTGACTTGCAGGCATGGTCCGGTTGGAGACTGCGATTTCATTCGGCACCTGCTAGCCTCGATGCGCTTTTCCAACGCATCAAAGGCAGGGACACATGATCGACTTCCTCGACCGCCTCGGCATCGACCACGCCATGCGCGTGTTGATCGTCACGTATTCCATCCGTATCGGCCTGGCCCTCCTGCTGCTGGTGGTCGGTTTCTGGATCGCCGCGCGGATCGCCAACGTCGGTCGTCGCGCCCTCGAGCGCGCACGGGTGGACGTCACCCTCGCGCTCTTCCTGCGCAACCTCATCTACGGCGTGTTGCTGGCGCTGCTCTTCATCCAGGTGCTGGGCACCATGGGCGTGCCGACGGCCTCCTTCATCGCCGCCATCGGCGCCGCCGGCCTGGCCATCGGCCTCGCGTTGAACAGTTCGCTGTCCAACCTCGCGTGGGGCGTGCTGCTGATCCTGTTCCGGCCATTCCGCGTGGGCGACTTCGTCACCGTGGGCGGAGTCGACGGCACGGTGGAAAGCGTGAACCTCATGCACACCTACCTGATCACGCCCGATAACCGCCAGGCCGTGGTCCCGAACGCGAAAGTGGGCGGCGACGCGATCATCAACTACAACGTGCGCGGCACGCGCCGGTTCGAACTCAAGGTCGGCATCGGCTATGGCGACGACATCGGCAAGGCGATGCAAGTGGTGCAGGAGCTGTTCGCCGCCGACACACGCATCCTCAAGGACCCCGCGCCGGGCGTGTGGACGGAGGCGCTGGGCGACTCCAGCGTGAACCTCGTCATCCGCGGTTGGACCACCACCGCCAACATGTGGGAAGCCCAGACCGCGCTGCTCCGCCGCATCAAGGAACGCTTCGACGAAGAGGGCATCACCATCCCGTATCCGCAGAGCGAGATCCGGCTGGTGGGCCAGCCGCCGACAAGCGATTGAGGCCCTCTGTGGGAGCCGCTTCAGCGGCGATGGGTACTTGCGGCAGCCAGCCCGCTTCCGCGGATCGCCGGCATAGCCGGCTCCCACAATCCGCACCTGTCTCTTTCAGAACCCTCCCGCAAACCAGAAATCCGCCCAAACGACCGTTTTAATCGTGGAAAACGGGTCCGGGCGCGCCCCCGAGGGATTACAATCGACCGGTTGCGCCGCAGCACGGGCGCCCTCATTCCCCCGCCAGCGGGTTCGTCCGCCCGCAAGCGCCTGTTTCTAGGAGGTTCCATGGCCGACGTCAAAGAAGCCCGCATTCCCGATATCGGCGGCAAGCCGGTGCCGATCATCGAAATCATGGTCAAGGTCGGCGACCGCGTCGAAAAGGACCAGAGCCTCCTTACGCTCGAATCCGACAAGGCCACGATGGAAGTGCCGGCGCCTTTCGCGGGCGTCATCAAGGAACTGAAGGTCAAGGTCGGCGACGAAGTCGACGAGGGCGCGGTCATCGCGCTGGTCGAGGCCGAGGGCGACGCCCCGGCTGCCGCCGCGCCGAAGAGCGAGGCGCCGAAGGCCGAAGCCCCGCAGGCTGCAGCTCCGGCACCCGCACCAGCACCTGCACCGGCGGCCGCGAAGGCTCCCTCGGCATCGAAGTCCTCGGGCCCGGTGGAAGTGAAGGTGCCCGACATCGGTGGCAAGCCGGTGCCCATCATCGAGATCATGGTGAAGGCCGGCGACCGCGTGGAGAAGGACCAGAGCCTCATGACGCTCGAGTCCGACAAGGCCACCATGGACATTCCCGCGCCGTCCGCGGGCACGATCAAGGAACTGAAGGTCAAGGTCGGCGACGAGGTCAACGACGGTCACGTCATCGCCATTCTCGAAGGTGAGGGCGGCGACACCGCCTCGGCCGACGCTCAGCCTGCGCCGTCCACCGACAAGCCCGGCATCGCCGAAGCACCGGCGCCGGCGCCGCAGCGTGCAGCCGCTCCGGCGCCCGCCGCCGACAACGCCCCCACGGGCGGCGCGCCGCGCACGCCGCCGGTGTCGTTCGACGCCAGCGTCATCATGCCGGCCAACGCGCCGTACGCCAGTCCGGCCGTGCGCGCTTTCGCGCGCGAGCTCGGTGTCGACGTGGCCCAGGTGAAGGGCAGCGGCCGCGGCGGTCGCATCCAGCGCGAAGACGTCAGCAACTACGTGAAGCAGGTGATGACCTCCGGCGCGGCTCCGTCCGCGGGTGGCACCGTCGCCGCCGGTGGCGGCCTCAACCTGCTGCCGTGGCCGAAGGTGGATTTCTCGAAGTTCGGCGAAGTGGAAGAGAAGCCGCTTGGCCGTATTCCGAAGATCTCGGCGGCCAACCTCTCGCGCAACTGGGCGATGATCCCGCACGTCACCCAGTTCGAGGATGCCGACATCACCGAGCTGGAAGCCTTCCGCAAGAAGCTCGGCGAAGAGAACAAGGACCTCAAGATCACCCCGCTGGTATTCCAGATCAAGGCGGTGGTCGCGGCGCTGAAGAAGTTCCCCACCTTCAATGCCTCACTCGACGCGTCCGGCGAAAACCTCACGCTGAAGAAGTACTTCCACATCGGCATCGCCGTGGACACGCCGGACGGTCTCGTCGTGCCGGTCATCCGCGACGCCGACAAGAAGGGCCTGCTCGAACTCGCCGCCGAACTGGCCGAGATCTCGAAGAAGGCGCGCGACAAGAAGCTCACCGCCAACGACATGCAGGGCGGGTGCTTCTCCATCTCGTCGCTCGGTGGCATCGGCGGCACGGCGTTCACGCCGATCATCAACGCGCCGGAAGTGGCCATCCTCGGCGTGTCGAAGGCGCAGATGAAGCCCGTGTGGAACGGCAAGGAATTCGCGCCGCGCCTCATGCTGCCGTTGTCGCTGTCGTACGACCACCGCGTCATCGACGGCGCCCTGGCCGCGCGCTTCGCCGTGTACCTCGCCACCCAGCTCGGCGACATCCGTCGCCTGTTGCTCTGACGGAGGCCGGCACGCATGGCTAACACGATCGAACTGAAGGTTCCCGATCTCGGCGGCTCGCACGACGTACCCGTCATCGAGATCCTGGTGAAGGTCGGCGACACAGTCGCCAAGGACCAGAGCCTGATCACGCTGGAGTCCGACAAGGCCACGATGGACGTACCCGCCTCGCAGGGCGGCAAGATCGTCGAGCTGAAGGTCAAGGTCGGCGACGAGGTCAACGACGGCACCGTCATCGCCCTCATCGAAGCCGAGGGTGCTGCGGAAGCGCCGGCGGCAGAGAAGGTGGTCGGGCAGTCGGTGACCAAGGAAGCGCCTCCGCCGGCACCGCCGTCGCCCGCACCCGCGCCGCCGAAGCCGGCAGCGTCCGCGTCGGCTCCGGCGCCCACGGCAGCCGGCGACTCGGGCCGCAAGGCCGACATCGAGTGCGAACTGGTGGTACTCGGCTCCGGTCCGGGCGGCTACACCGCGGCGTTCCGCGGCGCGGACATCGGCCTGGACACCGTGCTGGTCGAGCGTTTCGAATCGCTCGGCGGCGTGTGCCTCAACGTGGGCTGCATTCCGTCGAAGGCGCTGCTGCACGCGGCCGCCGTCATCGACGAGGCGGCCCACATGGAAGATCACGGCATCACCTTCGGCAAGCCGAAGATCGACCTCGACAAGCTGCGCACGTTCAAGGACAAGGTGGTCGGCAAGCTCACCGGCGGCCTCGCCCAGATGGCGAAGGCGCGCAAGGTGCGTACCGTCACGGGTGTCGGCAGCTTCATCTCGCCCAACGAGATGGAAGTCCAGACGGCCGAAGGCACCAAGCTCATGCGCTTCCGCAACGCGATCATCGCGGCGGGCTCGCAGCCGGTTAAGCTGCCGTCGTTCCCGTGGGACGACGAGCGCATCATCACGTCCACGGGCGCGCTCGAACTGCCCGACGTGCCGAAGAAGCTGCTCGTCGTGGGCGGTGGCATCATCGGTCTGGAAATGGCCACCGTGTACGCGGGCCTGGGCTCCGAAGTCACCGTCGTCGAACTCGCCGACCAGTTGATCCCGGGCGCCGACGCCGACCTCATCAAGCCGTTGCAGGCGCGCATCGCCAAGCGCTACAAGGGCATCCACCTGAAGACGAAGGTGGTGGAAGCCAAGGCCACGAAGAAGGGCATCGAAGTCACCTTCGACGGCGAGAGCATTCCCGAAACCACCGTGTTCGACCGCGTGCTCGTGTCCGTGGGCCGCGTGCCGAACGGCGGCAAGGTGGGCGCGGAGAAGGCGGGCGTGGAAGTCACCGACCGCGGCTTCATTCCGGTCGACCGCCAGATGCGCACGAATGTGAAGCACATCTTCGCCATCGGCGATCTCGTGGGCCAGCCGATGCTGGCGCACAAGGCCACGCACGAGGCCAAGGTGGCCGCCGAGGCCGCGGCCGGCGAGAAGAGTTTCTTCGATGCGCGCGTGATTCCGTCGGTGGCGTACACCGATCCGGAAATCGCCTGGGTCGGCGTGACCGAGCGCGAAGCGAAGGAAAAGGGCCTGAAGATCGGCGTGGGCAAGTTCCCCTGGGCGGCCTCCGGCCGCGCCATCGGCATCGACCGCACCGAAGGCTTCACCAAGCTCCTGTTCGACGAGGAAACCCACCGCATCGTAGGCGCCGGCATCGTCGGCCCGCATGCAGGCGACCTCATCTCCGAACTCGCCCTGGCCATCGAAATGGGCGCGGAAGCAGGCGACATCGGCCGCACCGTGCACCCCCACCCCACGCTCGGCGAATCCGTCGGCATGGCGGCAGAGGTATACGAGGGCACGATCACGGATCTGTACATTCCGAAGAAGAAATAAGCTACGGCCACCCGCGGTGCCATCCGGCATCGCGGGCGTCCGGCGGGCGACATTGTCGGGGGATGCCGGAACGTTCCCATTCCAAGGATCTTCGTCGAGGCCGGATATCCGAGCCGGGACGCATCTACCTGATCACCGCGGTGACGTGGAATCGCGCACCGATCTTTCGCGATATTTCCTGCGCTCGTCGCGCTTCCCGCATCTGTCATTCCCCCGCCACCTGGAAAGGTGCACGTTGCCTCGCCTGGGTCCTCATGCCGGACCACTGGCATGGCCTGGTCGAATTGCACGAAGGGGATATCTCCCTCGCCGTTGCCCGATATAAGGCCCTGGTCTCCAGCGCCATCAAGCGCGCGAGCGGCCGCAAAACTCCAGTCTGGCAAAAATCGTTTCAGGACCGCGCACTTCGTAAGGAAGACGATCTAAAGGCGGCAGCGCGCTATCTCGTTGCCAATCCGCTCCGTGCCGGCTTGGTCGACCGGATCGGCAACTATTCGTACTGGAACGCCGTCTGGCTCTGACGGCTCTGTGTGGGAGCCGCTTCAGCGGCGATGGGTGCTTGCGACACGTGTTCCCGCTGCCGCGGGATCGCCGGCGTAGCCGGCTCCCACACAACGCCGCCGTCCGCACCATTCTCCGCGCCGGGCTCTATCGCTCCAATGCGGGCTTATGGCATGGTCGCCGGATGCCAGCACCTCAGCCAGCCCACTACCTCCGTCGCCTCGGCATCTGGGATGCCGCGATGATCGTCATCGGCGGTGTCATCGGCGCGGGCATTTTCCGCACGCCGGCCACCGTCGCGCAGCTCACCAGTTCCGGCACCGAAGTCATCGTGCTGTGGACATTGGGCGGCCTGCTGACCCTCGCCGGCGTGCTCTGTTATGCCGAACTCGGTGCCAGACGACCCCAGGCTGGCGGTACTTACGTATACCTTCGTGAGGCCTTCGGCCAGCTGCCGGCCTTCCTGTTCGGCTGGACTATGGCGCTCATCAACTACCCCGGCAGCGTGGCCGCGGTGGCGACCACATTCGCCGACTACGCGTGCCGTGCAATCGGTCTCCCTCATGAGTGGGTGAAGCCCCTGGCTGTCGGCGCGATTAGCTTCATCGTGGCGGTGAATCTGTTCGGCATCCGTGCTGGCGCGTGGGTCCAGAATATCTTTACCGTGCTGAAGCTCGGTGCCGTCGCGTTGCTCATCGTGGTCGGGTTGTTCCTCGCGCAAGGCCATCTCGGCCTTGCGTTCGCCAAGGATCCAACCCACGACATGCCAGTGGGCACCATCGTCGGGGCGTTGCTTCCGGCGTTGTTCGCCTATGGCGGCTTCCATTACCTCAACGACCTCGCCGGCGAAGTCCGCGAGCCGCAGCGTACGCTTCCCCGCGCGCTCGGCCTCGGCATGATCAGCGTCGTCGTCTGCTATGTGCTGGTGAATATCGCTTACATGGCCGGCCTCGGGCACGCGGGTCTGGCTGCCAGTACGGCGCCTGCCGCCGACCTGATGCGTCGCGTCTTCGGCGAATCTGGCGCCACCATCATCGCCGTGGGTATCGCTTGTTCCACCTTCGGTTATTGCAGCATCGCGATTGCCGGTGGCGCGCGCGTGCTGCAGGTGATGAGCGCAGACGGCATGTTCTTCCGGCCCATCGCACGCATCGAGCCGCGTACCGGCGCGCCGCAGTTTGCCCTGGTCGTGCTGGGTGGTTGGGCCATCGTGCTGATTGTCTCGGGTAGCTTCAACGCGCTGCTGAATTACACGACCGTCGGCGAGTGGTTGTCGCATGCGTTCGGTATCGCGACGATCTTCTGGTATCGCAAGAAGTTGAAGTCGGAGCCGTCGCCGTATCTCGTGCCGGGGTATCCGTGGCTGCCGTTGATCTTCACGACCACGGTGTTGTGCGTGATCGCGGCGACCGCGATCGCCGCGCCGGGCGATGCCGGCATGAGCCTGTTGATCATCGCGCTCGGCGTGCCGGTGTACTACTACTGGCGACGTCGTTCCGGCCCCGTCTGAAGGCACGCCTGCCTTTGTAGGAGCCGCTATAGCGGCGAGGAAACCTCGCCACGGTCTTCGCAAGGTTCTCTCGCCGCTATAGCGGCTCCTACAGGGGGGGGCGTTGGCGGCCGCGTTCACGTGACTCGTGGCAGATTGCGCGCATGCGCACGCCCATTGCCTTCCTGCTCGCGACGTTCACCGCAACGGCCTTCGGTCATGCGGTGGATCCCGTTCACCCGGCCGGCACCCTCAATGTCGCGGCCACGGATGCCACCTTTGACGCGACGGTGCGTAAGGCGGCCGGCGGGGAGGAACTGGTGGCGGTCACCTTCAACCCCGCGGCGAAGCCGACGCTCGTCT
The DNA here is from genome assembly GCF_056755355.1 of Luteibacter sp. HAY1-4A. Classification (NCBI taxonomy): domain Bacteria; kingdom Pseudomonadati; phylum Pseudomonadota; class Gammaproteobacteria; order Lysobacterales; family Rhodanobacteraceae; genus Luteibacter; species Luteibacter sp. HAY1-4A. Next base: position 46,314 of record NZ_JBNDHZ010000031.1, on the reverse strand, counting down.
TGTCGCCCAAGCAGGGAACATGGGCCTGGCCGGCGGGTGGGACGATGCGCATGCGGGTGCAGAACGGCATGCCGTGGCCCGTGACGTTGGTCGTCGACGTGGCTTCCGGGGCGAAGCACCTCACTGCCACGGTGGGCCTGCCACCCGGACCGCCGATGACGCTGTCGGTGCCGTTGCACGCGACGTCGCCGCGTGCGTTCGGCATGCAGGTCGGGCCGCCGATGCCATTCGTCAGGGGTGGTGGGGGTGAGGGTGCCCTCGCCGCTATAGCGGCTCCTGCAGGGGGCGCAGCTTCTGGGAACCTTTGGCTTGTGGCGACCGCCGTGGACGGTGCCGTCGATGCCGGGGCCGTCACCGCCGTGACGTTGTCGATGCCCAGCCCCGGCGCGGCGCAGACGATCCTGCTTGGCCGGCTCGACGATGTGGCCGGCGATGGCGACCTGCGTGCCGCCTATACCGGCATCGTCGATCGCTATGGCCAGTACACGCGTGCCACGTGGCCGGAAAAGGTCGCCGACGACGCCTCACTGAAGGCTCGTGCGAACGCGGCCCCCACCACGACGGAGCCGAAGAACCTCGACCGCTTCGGCGGCCGCACCGACCTTCCGGCGATGCCGACTACCGGGTGGTTCCACACCCAGAAGCAGAGCGGGCGCTGGTGGTTGGTGACACCCGAGGGACATGCGTTCTTCTCGCTGGGTGTGAACGCCGTGAACCTCACCGACGGCCGCACCTATGTGCAGGGGCGCGAATTCATGTTCACCGACCCGGCCGCTGCGAACGGCAAATTCGGCGGCGTGGGCGACAGCCGCAGCGACCTGGGTTCGCAACGCGACAACGCGATGAACCACGGCCGCTGGTGGGACGTCTACGCCAATAACGTGGCGCGCACGCTTGGCGACGGCGACATGCGTGCCGCATGGCGCGAACGCACGATCGATCGCCTGAAGGCCTGGCGCTTCAATACCCTCGGCAACTGGAGCGATCCTGCTCTCTCTGTGGGAGGCGCTTCAGCGGCGATGGGTGCTCGCAGCAACCCGGCCCGCTGCCGCGGGATCGCCGGCACAGCCGGCTCCCACAAGGTCAGCCCAGGTGTCCCCGCGTGCGCCGACGAATCCCGCATCGCCTATACCGTCCCGATCCTCATCGTGGGCGACTTCAACTCGGTGAGCACCGGTTTCGACTACTGGGGCCGCATGCCGGACCCGTTCGATCCGCGTTTCGTGGAAGCGACCAAGGCTGCCGTGGCGAAAGCGACGCACGGTGTCAAAGACGATCCGTGGCTCCTCGGCTATTTCGCCGACAACGAACTGGCCTGGGCGGGCCAAGGCCCGCAAGGTCGCTGGGCACTCGCCACGGGAACCCTCGCGCAAGGGTCAGGCAGCCCCGCCAAGCAGGCTTTCCTGGCCTACCTGAAGAAGACCCATGGCGACGCCGCGGCGTTCGCCAAGGCGTGGGGCGTGTCGGCAACGAGCTGGGACCAGGTCATGGTGCAAGGTTTCAAAGCCCCGCCGCCCGACGAAGCGCATCCCGCCATCGCCGCCGACTACATCGCGTTCCTCAAGCTGTACGCGGCGCAGTATTTCCGCACGGTGGCAGAAACACTGAAGAAGGCCGATCCGCATCACCTCTTCCTCGGCGGCCGTCTGGCCGTCCGAACGCCCGAAGTGGAAGAGGCCAGTGCGGCCTACGCCGACGTCACCAGCATCAACACCTATACCGACGTGCCGGAACACGGCTTCGATGTTGCCGCCTTCCGGAAGCTCGACAAACCCGTGCTGATTACCGAGTTCCACTTCGGTTCGGCGGACAGGGGGCCATTCGGCAGCGGTGTCGCGGCCGTGGCGAACGAGGAGGAGCGCGGCAAGGCCTATGCGCGTTTCGTCGATGCCGCGGTGGCGTCGGGTGTCGTCGTCGGCACGCACTGGTTCCAGTACGTGGACCAGCCGGTGACGGGGCGCATTCTCGATGGCGAGAACGCGCATATCGGGCTGGTCGGTATCACCGACATCCCGTTCGAAAGCTTCACGCGCGCGGTGACCGACACCAACGCCCGTGTGGGCGGAGGGTCAGGCGGCGGACGTTAGCGGTACGCCACGCTGGTCGCCGCGCTTGAGGTCGCGGCCGAAGGCAAAGGCGATGGGCTCGGCAATGCCGAAGAACGTGCTGAGCGCGACGTTCTGGTTCACCGCATAGCTCATCGAGAAGGCGATGCTGAAATGGGTCGCTGCGAATTTGATCTGTCGAGCCATGGCCGACTCCCAATAAGAATGAATCTCATTATGGGGACGGCCGGGCGCAAGTCCAACTGATGCTGCGAATGGCGCCGATAGGGCTTACCTATCGGCGGATGGCCGTGCCGACGACCATGGCCACGACCATGACCAGCGCCACCGCCATGCACGCACTGGTGGGCTTTACCCGGCGCGCATCCACTCGCGGCACCATCCACCACACCAGCCAGGCACCCAGCACCATGTCCACCACCAGGGACGCCCGCATCCAGGGCAGGGTGAAGATGGATTCGCCCGGCGCCCGGCCATGCTGCGCAGCGATGACCAGGCCGCCCGTGAGCACGGCTGCCAGCGCCCACAACAGGCTGGCCAGGTAGGCCCGGTTGAAGACCACCGGCGTCTTCTCCAGCCAGCGCAGCGCCAGCCACACGATGAGTGCGGGCACGACGGCGATGGCGCTGGAATAGATCACCCACCAGATGGCGGCGGAAAACAGGGTCAGGAGCGACTGGGTCACGGCGTGTCCGTCAGTACGACACGCCGAAGCGGCCGAGGGCCTTGCTCATCAGCCACGCGGGGCCGATCAGCAGGTATTGGAGGTCGGTGAAGAAGGACGGGCGGCGGCCTTCGATCTTGTGCCCGACGAACTGGCCGATCCAGGCCAGCACGAACACGCCGATCGCCAGCTTCGTGAGGCCGGTGATGCCGATGCCGCGGTAGAGCATGTCGGTGAACAGCGCCAACGCGAAGAACGCGCCGGCCATGGCCAACCCGATGACCCGCGACAGCCGGAAATAGTAGAAACAGAAGGCCAGGAACATCGCGAACACGGCCCAGAAGCCGGGTTTGCCCAGCCACTGCGGCACGGGGATCAGCCAGACGAAGGCGACCACGGTCCAGGTGATCGCCGGCACGCAGATCCAGTGGATCAACTGGTTGGTCGGGTTCTGGTGGTCGCGGCTGTAGTTGCCGAACCAGGTGGCTGCGTCGCGCATGGCTGTCCCCTCCGTGCTGCCTCGATGCGGCTAGCTTAGTCCAGGCGGATGCCGGCCAGCTTGTCGAGCGCCTCGGCGTATTTCGCGGCGGTACCGTCGATGACGTCCTGCGGAACCTTCGGCGCCGGCGGCGTCTTGTTCCAGCCGACGCGCTCGAGGTAGTCGCGCACGAATTGCTTGTCGTAGCTGGGCGGGCTGATGCCCACGGCGTATTCGTCGGCCGGCCAGAAGCGCGAGGAATCGGGGGTGAGCATCTCGTCCATGATGTGCAGCACGCCGTTCTCGTCCGTGCCGAACTCGAACTTCGTGTCGGCGACGATGATGCCGCGCTCGGCGGCATAGGCCGCGGCGAAGGCATAGATCTTCAGCGTGGCGTCGCGCACGGCGTTGGCAAGCTTTTCGCCCACAGCTGCCACGACGGTGTCGAAGCTCACGTTTTCGTCGTGGTCGCCCACCGCGGCCTTCGTCGACGGGGTGAAGATGGGCGCGGGCAGTTTCTCGGCCTGGCGCAGGCCGGGCGGCGGCGTGATGCCGCAGAGCGCGCCCGTGGCCTGGTAGTCCTTCCAACCGGAACCGATGAGGTAGCCGCGCGCAATGGCTTCCACCGGCACCGGCTTCAGGCGCTTCGTGATCACGGCGCGCTTCGCGTACAGCGCCGGGTCAACGCCTTCCGGAAGCACCGAGGCCACGTCTTCGCCAGTGAGATGGTTCGGGATGATGTGCGCCGTCTTCGCGAACCAGAAGTTGGAGATCTGCGTGAGCATCTCGCCCTTGCCCGGGATCGGATCGGGCAGCACCACGTCGAACGCCGAAAGCCGGTCGGTCGCCACCATCAGCAGGCGGTTGCCGGGCAGGGCGTAGACGTCGCGCACCTTGCCGCGATGGATGAGTTCCAGGCCGGGCAGGTCGGATTGCGAGAGGGTGGTGGGCACGGCGGGCTCCGATGAGGACGGCAATCCCCACATTGTAACTGTGGAAGCCGGCCATGCCGGGCAACTGTGGGAGCCGGCTATGCCGGCGATCCCGCGGCAGCGGGCCAGCCTGCCGCAAGCACCCATCGCCGCTGAAGCGGCTCCCACACAAGCCTGCCTGTGCCGGTCGGCCTGCTAGAATCCTGCGCTGACGCCCCCATAGCCCTGCCATGCGAACTCTCACGACCGCGGCACTTGCCCTGGCCCTCTCCGCCCCTGTCCTCGCCGCGCCGCCCGCGAAGCCGGCGCGCCTCGGCCTCTGCGCCGCCTGCCATGGCGAAGACGGCGTCGGGAGGATTCCCGGCGCGCCCAACCTGGCGGGGCAGAAACTCGACTACCTGCGCGAGGCCCTGCGCCAGTACCGCGACGGCCGCCGCGACATCCCCGTGATGCGCGCCGCGACCGGTCCCCTCACCGATGCGGAACTCGACGGGCTCGCCCAGTGGTACTCCGCCCTTCCGCCTCCCAAGGCCGCTCAATGAATTTCACCGGCACGCTCATCGGCGCCGTCCTCGGCATGTGGATCACCCACAACCTCATCGGCGCCATCGTCGGCGGCGCGCTCGGCTTCATGTTCGACGCCAGCCGCCAGCAGCAGCGGCGCCGCACACCTGCCCAGGGCGGCTACATCGCTCCGCTGTTCGCTCTCATCGGTGCCGTGGCCAAGGCCGACGGGCGCGTGTCCGAGGCGGAGATCGCCATCGCGGAGCGCCTGATGGCGCGGATGGGCCTGGGCCAGGACGACCGCCGCACCGCCATCGACGCCTTCAACGAGGGTAAGCAGCCCGAGTTCGACGCCACCGCCGTCATCGACGAACTGCGCCACTGGGTCGGTCACCGTCGCGACCATGCCTTCCCGGTGATCGACGTGGTGATCGAGACGGTGCTGGCGGAGGGCAACCCGTCGCCGGAAAAGATGGCCTTGCTGCGCCAGCTGGCATTCGCGCTGCGCGTCAGCGACATGGAACTGATGGCGCTGATGGCGATGAAGGGCTATGCCTGGAACGCGAGCGCCGGGGGGAGGGCATACGGCGGCCGCGCCAACGGTGGCGGCTATGTGCCTCCTCAGCGCAATACGCAGGGCCCCGATCCTTACGCCGTGCTCGGCATCCAGCGCGACGCCGACGACCGTGCCATCAAGCGCGCGTACCGCAAGCTCATTTCCGAACACCATCCCGACCGCCTGGGCGATCTGCCCGACGACATGCGCCGTCGCGCCGAAGCGCGCGCCAGCGAGATCAACGCGGCGTATGAGCGAATCAAGGCGGAGCGTGGGTTCAAGTAATCTTGCAGCGGCCAGCCATGCTCCTGTGGGAGCCGGCTCCGCCGGCGATCCCGCGGCAGCGGGCACCTTTACGGCGAGCCTGTCGCCGCTGAAGCGGCTCCCACATTAGAGCTCCCAAAGGGCTCCAAACGAACGGTATCCATCATGGCCAAGCAATCTCCCGTTATCGCCCCGTCCATCCTTTCCGCCGATTTCGCCCGGCTAGGCGAGGACACGCGCAAGGTCCTCGACGCCGGTGCGCAGTGGGTGCACTTCGACGTGATGGACAACCACTACGTGCCCAACCTCACCATCGGACCGATGGTGCTGAAGGCGCTGCGCAACTACGGCATCGCCGAGCACATCGACGTGCACCTGATGGTGAAACCGGTGGACCGCATCGTGCCGGACTTCGCGAAAGCCGGCGCGCGCAGCATCAGCTTCCATCCGGAGGCCACCGAGCACGTGGACCGCACCATCCAGCTCATCAAGGACGAAGGCTGTGAGGCCGGCCTCGTGTTCAATCCGGCCACGCCGCTTTCCTGGCTGGACTACGTGATGGACAAGATCGACATGGTGCTGATCATGTCGGTGAACCCGGGCTTCGGCGGGCAGAAGTTCATTCCCACGGCGCTGGACAAGATCCGCCACGTGCGCGAGCGCATCGATGCGAGCGGTCGCGCCATTCGCCTGGAAGTGGACGGCGGCGTCACCCCCGACAACATCGGCCAGATCGCCGCCGCCGGCGCCGACACCTTCGTGGCCGGTTCGGCCATCTTCAACGCGCCCGACTATGCGGACGTGATCCGCCGCATGCACGCCGCCATCGCCGGCCAGTAAGTCCCACCGGCTGCTTCACGGAAAGATATCAAACCCGGTGCTACGGTGAAGCCGCCCGCCGGGAGTCGTGCCGGCCGGGCAGGGGACGCCGTTCGCGGACCGTGACGGCGACTTCGGGGAGGACTCGACACGGTCCTTATGCCACGCGTACCGGGGGGTACCGTCAGCAAACAGTCGGAGTCGATCATGAAATCCCTGACGTCGTTTGTTCTGTCCCTCGCGGCACTCGCCGTTGCGCCCCTCGCTCTGGCCGGGGAGAAACCCCAGCCACTACCGGACCAGAAGGACGCCGTATCGCGTTCCCTGATGCCGTGTCCGGGCGGACTCGAGCGTTTCCTCCCTGGCGAGTACTACTTCTGTTCCGCCGCGCGCAGCTACTGGAGCGGCCACGACGGCCTTGCCCGGCAAAGCCTGTTGAACGCCGCCGAGTGGGGCAGCAAGCCCGCGCAATATGCGCTGGGCGTCATGTACTTCAACGGCGACCACGCCGCGAAGAACCGTCCGCTCGGTCTTGCCTGGCTCGCCTTGGCTTCCGAAAGGCACGACCCCGCCTACGAGCCGGCCTTCATCTCCGCCTTCCAGCAGGTGACGCCGGAAGAACTCGCGCAGGCCAACGCGTACTGGAAAGACATGAAGGGCACCTACGCCGATGCCGTGGCGGCGCCCCGCGCGGAAAGGCGCTTCGATCGCGAGTACCGGCAGATCGCCTGGGCCGTCAACTTCGGCGGCAGCATCTTCATCGACGGCGTGACGCTGCCCTACAGCTACGCGGGCATACCGGGCGGTGCACCGCTGCAGAGCGGGTTCTCGCTCGGCCGTCTGCTGCAGACCCAGAAGGCCATGTACTTCTACGGGTACAACAGCCATGTGTTCGTGGGCGATGCGGAGCTGGTGCCGATCAGCCAGGTGACTTCGCGCGCTGCCGCGCCCCAGTAGCTCACGCCAAAAAAAGCTCCCCCGTCCATGCGGATGGGGGAGTGAAGGATGCTCCCGGGGAAGGAGCTCAGGGGAAAAGGGTTAAACGGGATGCCAGTTCGGGTCGGGTTCCAGCGGCCCGGCGACCGGTGCACTTCCCTGCGCACCGGCCGCGCCAAGGCCTTCCATGGCCGGTTCCACGAAGTCGTCGAAAAGATCCATGAAGTGCCTCCGTCAATGCATGCCGAACAGCAGGCCCAGCAGCAGCGCGCCCAGGGCGAGGGCCACGCGCAAGGGTTCGAAGTCGCGTTCGAGTTCGGTGTTGTCGGCGTCGGGTTTGGTCTTCATGGGTTCTCCTCCGGCGCCGGATGGCGCGCCGTCATGCACAGTTGAAAGCCGCACGCGGCGGGCGGAGCGTCCTGTCCAGGGCAATCCGCGGATCGTTTATGGCAAAAGGAGGGCAAAGACTTCGTGCACGGCCGGAGGTGCCGGAATCGTGCTTGCGGTCGGCGTTCAGGGAGGCGAAACGCGGGCAATACGGCTGCGGGTCTTGCAGCGGGGGCGGGCGCATAGCACGCTGCGCACGCCGAACCCATCAACGGAATGCCCCATGGCCCGCAGCATCGCCATCGTCGAAGACGAACCCCTGATCCGCGCCAACTACGTGGAAGCCCTGAATCGCTTCGGCTATGAAACGCGCGGCTACGGCTCGCGGGGCGAGGCGTCCAACGCCTTTGCCATGCGCCTGCCCGAACTGGTGATCATCGACATCGGCCTGGGCGACGAGCCCGAGGGCGGCTTCGACCTCTGCCGCGAGTTGCGCGCGAAGTCGGCCACGCTGCCGATCATCTTCCTCACGGCGCGGGACTCCGACTTCGACGTGATCTCGGGGCTGCGCCTCGGCGCGGACGACTACCTCTCGAAGGACACCAGCCTGCACCAGCTGGCCGCGCGCATCGCGGCGCTGTTCCGCCGCATCGAGTCGCTGAAGACGCCCACCGCCACCGAGACGGTGATCGAGCACGGCCCGCTGAAGCTGGAATCGGAGCGCATGCGGGTGCAGTGGAACGGCATCGAGATTCCGCTGACCGTCACCGAGTTCTGGATGGTGCACACGCTGGTGCGCTTCCCCGGCCACGTGAAGAACCGCGACCAGCTCATGCGCGAGGCGGAACTGGTAGTGGACGACGCGACCATCACCTCGCACATCAAGCGCATCCGCAAGAAATTCGTCGCCCTGGCGCCGGATTTCGATGCGATCGAGACGGTGCATGGTGTCGGCTATCGTTGGACACCTTGAAGAGCATCGCAGCTGAAGCGGCTCCCGCAAGGAGCGCGCTTTATGTGGGAGCCGCTTCAGCGGCGATAACCCGTTTCCCATGACCCTCCGCCAGAAACTCCTCCTCGTCGCGCTCTGCACGCTGGCGCTTCCCGTCGCCGGCTGGCTCTACGTGCGGCAGATGGAAACGCTGCTGCGCGAAGGGCAGGCCCAGGCGCTGCTGGCGTCGGCGCGCGCCATGGCGCGCAGCCTCGTGGTGGTGGACGCACCGCTGCCACCCGCGGGCCCGGCGTGGTACCTGCAGCGCACGCCGGTGCCGATCACCATCGACGGCTATGGCGACGACTGGGCGCCGCTCAGCCCGTGGGCGCAGAACTTCGGCAACAACGCGAAGGTGATGCTCGCCGAAGACGATCACTGGCTGTACTTCAGCGTGGAAGTGCGCGCACCGCAGCGCCGGCGCGCGGATGCCGGCGACCGGCTGGCGCTCAGCGCCGACCACCTCATCGTCTCCATCGCCAGCGGCGAGGATGCGCAGCGCTACCTGTTGGCCAGCGCCGCGCCGGGGCCTACGACGGCCATCGCACTCGATGCCGAAGCGGGTGTGCTTCCCGATCGCATCAACGCGCAATGGCAGGAAGACGGCGGCACCTTCCGTGTGGAATTCCGCCTGCCGCGTGGCCTTCGCCTCGACCGCTTCGGTCTCGGCGTGCATGTGGCCGCCGCGGGCGACAGCGAACCGCTGAGTGCCGAAAGCCGTCCGCTCATCGACTTCTCCCCCGCGCTGTCGCAGGAACTGGCGCGCCTGGCGCCCGACGGCGTGCGCGTGCGGCTGCTGTCGGCCGATGCGTGGCTGGTGGCGCAGAGCGGAAGGCTCGACCTGCCCGACCTTCCCGCCTCGGAGCGCCCAGGCTGGTTCGCGTCGCTGGTATACCGTTCGCTGCTCGCGACGCGCTTCGACGCGGAAAGCGCGTGGGCGGAAGACGCCCCGCGCATCGACCTGCCGGAAGTGCGTGAAGCCATCCAGGGGAAGCCTGCCACCGCATGGCGTGCGGGCGAAGCGCGGAGCAGCGTCGTTCTGGCCGTGGCGTTGCCCGTGCAGATGCGCGGCAAGCTGCATGGCGTGGTGCTGCTGGAGCAACCGAGCCGCGCCGTGCCGCTGCTGGCGAACCGGGCCCTGTTCGGCCTGCTGCTCACCAGCTTTGCGGTGCTGCTCGTGGCCGGTGGTGTGCTGCTGTTGTTCGCCACGCGGCTCACGATCCGCCTGCGTCGCCTGCGCAATGCCGCGGAGCGTGCGCAGGCGAACGACGGCCGGCTCGACGGGCCGTTCCCGCTCACGGATGCCGGTGATGAACTGGGTGACCTCGCGCGAAGCTTCGAGCGGTTGTTCGACGTGGTGGGTGGCTATACCGACTACCTGCGCACGCTGGCCTCGAAGCTCTCGCACGAATTGAACACCCCGCTGGCGATCGTGAAATCGTCGCTGGACAACCTCGACCACGCCGGGTTGCCCGCGGAAGCGGAGCCCTATCTGGCCCGTGCCCGCGACGGCGTGGCGCGCCTGGGCGCACTGGTGCGCGCGATGAGCGAAGCCAGCCGCATGGAGCGGGCCATCGCCGCGGCGGAAGCCGAGGATGTCGACCTGGCCGACATCGTGCGCGGCTGCGCGGAGGGTTATCGCGTGCTGGCGGGCGGGCGGCGCCTCGAAGTGGAACTGCCCGCCACGCCGGTGTTCATGCACGTGTCGCCCGAACTCGTGGCCCAGGCGCTGGACAAGCTGTTCGACAACGCGCTGTCGTTCACCCCGGCGGATGGATGGCTGCGCATCGCGCTGCGGCCGACGTCCGACGGCGCGGACATCGAATTCGCCAACCAGGGCCCACCGCTGCCGGCGGCGATGCAGGGCCGCCTGTTCGACTCGCTGGTGAGCCTGCGCGACAAAGCCACGCCGGGCGACGCGCCGCACCTGGGGCTGGGCCTCTACGTGGTGCGCCTGGTGGCCGAGCGGCACCAGGGCAGCGCCAGCGCCCGCAACCTCGACGATGGCGTGGCCTTCACCCTGCACCTGAAGGGCCTGCCTCGCCAGCGGCTGGCTTGACGGGTGTGGGAGCCGGCTCTGCCGGCGATCCCGCGGCAGCGGGCAACCCCACGGCAACCGCAATCGCCGCTGAAGCGGCTCCCACACTACAATCGGGAATTCGTCCCCGAATCCGCCGCCCCCAGATGATCTCCCGCGAACAATTCGACGCCTACGCCGCGCAGGGTCATACGCGCATTCCGCTGGTGCGCGAGGTCTTTTCCGACCTCGACACGCCGCTGTCGGTGTACCTGAAGCTGGCCGATGGCCCGTACACCTTCCTGTTCGAATCCGTGGAAGGCGGCGCCACCTGGGGGCGGCATTCCATCATCGGCCTGCCGGCGCGGCGCGTGTATCGCCTGCGCGGGCACGAACTGGAAGTGGAGGAAAGCGGCGAGGTCGTCGAACGGCGTCACCTCGACGATCCCCTCGGCGAGATCGAAATCCTCCGCAAGCAGTACGACGTGCCGAAGCTTCCCGGCCTTCCGGACTTCACCGGCGGCCTGGTCGGCTACTTCGGCTTCGAGACCATCGGCTACATCGAGAAGCGCCTGGCGCAGTGGGACAAGAAGGACGAGCTGGGCACGCCCGACGTGCTGTTGATGCTCGCCGACGAAGTGGCGGTGTTCGACAATCTGAAGGGCCGGCTCTACCTCATCGTGCACGCCGATCCGTCGCGGCCGCAGGCGTACGCGGAAGCATCGCGGCGCCTCGACACGCTCGCCTTCCGCCTGCGCCAGGGTGGCGTGTCGTATCCGCAGCTGCTGCAACCGGAGGCGCTCGACGAGTCCGACTTCAAGTCCTCGTTCACCCGCGAGGAATACGAGGCGATGGTACGCACCGCGCAGGAATACATCCGCGCAGGCGACATCTTCCAGGTAGTGCCTTCGCAGCGCCTGAGCATCGGCTTCAACGCGCGTCCCGTCGACGTATACCGTGCGCTGCGCGCGATGAATCCCTCGCCGTACATGTTCTTCATCGACATCGGCCCGACGCAGATCGTCGGCTCGTCGCCGGAGATCCTCGTGCGCCTGAAGAACGGCCGCGTGGTGCTGCGTCCCATCGCCGGCACGCGCAGGCGCGGCAAGGACGAAGCGGAAGACGTCGCGCTCGAGACGGAACTGCTCGCCGATCCGAAGGAACGTGCCGAGCACCTCATGCTCATCGACCTCGGCCGCAACGACGTGGGCCGCGTGAGCAAGACGGGCACGGTGGAGCTTGCCGAATCGTTCGTGGTGGAACGCTATTCGCACGTGATGCACATCGTGTCGCAGGTGGAAGGCGAGATCGGCGACGACCTGTCGTACATGGACGTGATCAAGGCCACGTTCCCCGCAGGCACCGTGAGCGGCGCGCCGAAGATCCGCGCGCTCGAGATCATCCAGGAACTCGAGCCGTTCAAGCGCAACATCTACGCCGGCGCCATCGGCTGGCTCGGCTGGTGGGGCGACGCGGATACGGCCATCGCCATCCGCACCGCCGTCATCCAGGACGGCCGCCTGCACGTGCAGGCCGGCGGCGGCGTGGTCTTCGACTCCGACCCGGCCGCCGAATGGGAAGAAACCATGAACAAGGGCCGCGCGCTGTTCCGCGCGGTGGCGCAGGCGGCGAAGGGACTCTGACCGTCGCGATCTGTACAGGTTCTCATTGGAACAGGGTTCCTTGTGGGAGCCGGCTTTGCCGGCGATCCCGCGGCAGCGGGCGAGGTTACTGCAAGCACCCATCGCCGCTGAAGCGGCTCCCACAAGATGCCTGCTTCCACAGTTCAGTCATACGACCACCGTGAAGGATTACCCATGGACCACCGCACCATCATCGCCGCGACCTCCCTCGCCGTCATGGCGGCCACCGCGCAGGCGCGCGAGCCGTGGAGCGACGACGTGGCGTCGCGCACGCAGGCATTGGCGCTGCTGCAAACCCTCAACGCCGACCTGCTCAGCCACCCCAGCGCCACGCTCACCCTGGAGCGCTGGTGCGGCGGCCACGACCTGGCGCCGGAAGCGAAGATCCTCGCCCGCCGTGTGAAGGGTCAGGACAAGCCGCTGCCGGACGCCGAGCGCGCCACCCTCGGCATCGGACCCGACGAGCCGGTGCGCTATCGTCGCGTGCAGCTGGCGTGCGGCGAGCACGTACTTTCCGAGGCCGACAACTGGTACGTGCCGTCGCGTCTCACCCCGGAGATGAACCAGGTTCTCGACTCGACCGACCAGCCCTTCGGCAAGGTGGTGCAGGCGCTGCACTTCCGTCGCCAGACGCTCAGCGCCGACCTGCTGTGGTCGCCGCTGCCCGCCGGGTGGGAGATGGATGCGCCGCTGCCCGCGCCGCATAAGGGGCCGCTGGCCATTCCGCACGAGGTGCTGCGTCACCGCGCGGTGCTGTTCACGGAAGCCAACCAGCCCTTCAGCCTCGTTGTAGAGACCTACACCGCCGAAGTCCTCGCCTTCGGGCGGCGCTGAAGCTGAAGCCGAGGCCATCGGAGCCTGTAGGAGCCGCTATAGCGGCGAGAACAACCTGGCCACACCGCGGCAAGATTTTCCTCGCCGCTATAGCGGCTCCTACAGGGAGCGGCCGTGGGCGGGGCCTACCGCCCCCTCCCAACCCGCGTATCCCATCCGGCCGACTTGGCACCGGGCCCCGGGCACTGGAAGCTGGGCCTGTCCCCATGACGGAGGAGGGACCATGTCCACTGTGCCCACACCCGCACGAAAGCTTGCCCCGACCGGCGTTCCCGGAACGAACGCGCTCGGTTCCCTGTTGAGCATCAGCAACGCCCCGCGACTCGGTCCGCAACCGAATTCGCTGGACAACGCTGTGAGCTGCGCCACCCACTGGGTGCGCATGTCCGACGGCCGTCGGGCGGACGCCATGTGGCTGGAAGCTGGCGCGATGATGCAGAAGATGGTGCCGCGCGCCGAGTGGGTGCGCTACCTGCGCAAGATCCGCCTCGACCGTGGCCAGCTCGTCGGACGCGAATGGTTCGAAGTGACGCGCGTGCGCGATCCGGTCGGACTTCCCGCCGGCGACTATCTCAACGTGATCTTCGTATCGCACTACACGCGCGCGGTGCTGTTCGAAACCGTGTCGCTGGCGCCTGGCGGTCCAGGTGGCGGCAGCTGGTTGCCGGTGGGTTACGTGATTCGCCCCGTGCAGCGAGAAATCTCCTTCGCTCAATAATCTGCCGTAAAAGCCTCTTGTGGGAGCCGCTTCAGCGGCGATGGGTGCTCGCGGCAAGCCTGCCCGCTGCCGCGGGATCGCCGGCATAGCCGGCTCCTACAAGGGTCGGCAATAGGTGGACTAGAGCGATTCGTCCAACGCCTTATAGAAGCGTTCCGGCGCTTCGATCATCGGCGAATGCGCCAGGCCTTCCAGCGGGATCAGCTTCGCACCGGGAATGCGCGCGGCGGCTTCCTTGCCTAGCTCGGGATAATTGCCGAGCTTCGCCGCCACGTCGGAGGGCGCACCGTCCGCGATGGCGGTCGTATCGCGCTGGCCGATGATCAACACCGTGGGCACCTTGATCTGCGGAAACTCGTAGACCACCGGCTGGGTGAACACCATGTCGTAGGTGAGCGCGCCCGCCCATGCGGAGGTTTCCTTCCCGTCGCCTTCGTACTGCCCGGCCTGCATCAGCGCCCAGCGGTCGTACTCGGGCTTCCATTGGCCGGCGTAGTAGTGCGCGAGCTGGTACCGCTTGATTCCCTCGTACGAGGTTTTGAGGTCGCGCGCATACCACGCATCCACGCTCTGCCACGGCACGCCCTTGGCCTTCCAGTCTTCCAGGCCGATGGGGTTCACGAGCACCAGTTTTTCCACGCCTTGGGGATACATCAGCGCATACCGCGCACCCACCATGCCGCCCATGGAATGCGCCACCATCGTCACCTTGTCCACGCCGAGGCTGGCGAGCAGGTCATGCGTGTTCGCGGCGAGCTGGTGGAAGCTGTACTGGTAGGTGTGTGGCTTGGACGATTTGCAGAAGCCGATCTGATCGGGAATCACCACGCGATAGCCTCCCTTGCGCAGGTGTTCCGCCGTGCCGGCCCAGTAAGGTCCGCAGAAGTTCTTGCCATGCAACAGCACGGCGGTGCGGCCGTTCGCGTGCTCCGGCTTCAGGTCCATGTAGGCCATTTCCAGCGACTGGCCCTGGTTCTTCACCGGAAACATGGTGACGGGGTAGGGGTACTCGAAATGCTCCAGGCGGGCGCCCAGGGCCTGCACTTTCGGGGCGTCGTCGGCGAATGCGGGAAGGGGCAGGGCGAGGAGCAGGGCGGGAATGAGGAAGCGCATCACGAAACTCCATGCGGGGGATGGCCAAGCCTAGCGAAAAGGCCGTTCAGCCGCGGTCGATGCCGCCCGACCCCATTCGACGCTGTAGGAGCCGCTATAGCGGCGAGGGGTTCTTGCGGCGTGGCCGCGAGGTTTTCTCGCCGCTATAGCGGCTCCTACAGTACGGCGAGCCGACAGCGTGTGGGAAAACCCCAAGGTAATTCGGGCAACGCGCCGATACCCATCATGGCTGCCGACGCCATACTCCATGGCACGCGCAAGGAGGGAGTACACCATGAGCACCTTCGACACACCCGCCCCCAGCTATACCCGCCCGCCGCTGACTCGCGGCGTGGATCCGCAACGCATGAACTGGCTGTGGCAGCTGATTCTCCAGGCCACCGATCTGGATCCCGCGGATGTTCGCGATGCGCTGATCGCGCATGGCGTGGCGGTGACGGACAAGCGGATGGCCAGCTGGCAGGTCACCGACAGCGACGAGAATTATTTTCCGCTGACGGTTGCGGAGCTGGAGCGGAATTTGCGGTCTGTGGTGGCGTGGAAAGCGAAGCGGGCGCAAGCCGACGAAGCACCGTAGGAGCGCGCGTCGCGCGCTGAGCTTTTCGCGTCAGTTCACGTGCTCTTGTAGGAGCCGCCATGGCGGCGAGGGCATCTCGCGACAGACCGCACGTGTGCTCTCGCCGCTATAGCGGCTCCTACAGGTCGCGACGGCAGGCGCCCTGTGCAGCTCAGGAATAGCGCTCGGACAGGAACCGGAAGAACGCGCGCAGGCCCTGGGCTTCGCCGCCGCGCGGGTGGGCCGGGCGGTCGCCGTCGTTCCAGGCGTAGGTGTCCAGGTGCATCCAGTTCTGGTTGTCGGGCACGAAGCGTTCGAGGTACAGCGCGGCGGTGATCGCGCCGGCATGGCGCGACGGGCCAGCGTTAGCGAAGTCGGCCACGTACGACTCCAGCATGCGGCGATACGGACGCCACAGCGGCAGACGCCACATCGGGTCGTGCGTCGACTCCGCGGCGCCGATCACGTGGTCGGCCAGCTGGTCGCGGTTCGTGAACAGTGCCGGCACCTCGGGCCCCAGCGCCACGCGCGCCGCACCCGTGAGCGTGGCGAAATCCACGATCAGGTCGGGCGCCTGCTCCACCGCGTAGGCCAGCGCATCGCACAGCACCAGGCGGCCTTCGGCGTCGGTGTTGTCCACTTCCACGGTATGCCCCGCGCGCGTGCGGATCACCTCGCCCGGACGCATGGCGTTTCCGGCGATGGCATTTTCCACGGCGGGCACCAGCAGCGTGAGCCGCACCGGGAGCTTCGCCTTCATCACCAGGCCTGCCAGGGCGATGGCGTGCGCCGCACCGCCCATGTCCTTCTTCATCCAGCGCATGCCGTCGGCCGGCTTGATGTCGAGGCCGCCGGTGTCGAAGCACACACCCTTACCCACGATGGCCAGCTTCGGGTTCGACGCCTTGCCCCAGGTGAGTTCAATGAGGCGCGGCGCGCGATGGCTGGCGCGGCCCACGGCGTGGATGGTGGGAAAGTTGTCCTTCAGCAGTTCGTCGCCCACCCATTCGCGCACGGTGGCCTTGTGCTGTTCGGCGTGCGCATGGATGGCCTGGGCCAGGTGTTCGGGGCCCATGTCTTCGGTGGGCGTGTTCACCAGGTCGCGCACTTCGAAGGTGGCGTCGATCAGCGGCTGCAGCGCGCGGATGGTGGCCGGCGTGACGAGCAGCTGCGCCGGCTTGCGCTCGTACGAGCGATAGCGGTCGAAGCGATACGCGCCCAGCGCCCAGCCCAGCACCGCGAGTTCGCGATCTTCGAAGACGCCATCGGCGGCCAGTTCGTAGATGCCTTCCGGCAAACGAAAGGGAAGGCCACCCAGCGCGCCCAGGGGGTTGTGCCGATCGACGCCTACCAGCACGCGTGCTATCTCGCCCCCCGTGCCTGGCAGTGCCGCCAGCGCGCCCGGTTTCGGCCGGAAGCCGGTGGATACGAGCCACTGGCGCTGCGCGGCGTCCAGGCGTGCCTCGGCGGCAGCCATGCTGCCCGCATCGACGGTTTCGATAGGGACGGCGCGTTTGCCGGACTTGCGATCGATCAGCGGTGACATCAGGCCTCCCGTGCCTCGCGGTCGCGCGCGGCCGCGTTTAAGGGTTCTTGCTATCGGTGAACCGCCATTCTAGCGGTCCGCCGCGACCGACGCGTCAACCCAGTCCGCAAGATGGGTCATGTCCGGAAATTCATAGTCCGGTGCGGGCCCATGCGACCAGCGCTCGCCGGTGCGGTTGAGCCACACCGTGGTCATGCCCGCCTCGCGTGCGCCCGCTACATCGAGCAGCGGATCGTCGCCCACGTGCACGATGTCGGCGGGAGCGATGTCCAGGGCCTCGGCTGCCGCGAGGAAGATCTGCGGATGGGGCTTGGCCACGCCCACGCCGCTGGCGTTCAAGCGCGTATGGAAGAGGTGGTGCAGGCCGATCACTTCCAGGTCGGCGTTGCCGTTGGAAATGCTCACCAGCGGCACGCGGGCGGCAATGCGCTCCAGGGCCGGCAGGGTGTCGGGATAGAGTTCCACCGCGTTGCGCGCGGCGAAATAGATGCGCCACACCTCGTCCACCGGCGCATCGTCGATGCCGCAGGCGGCGAAGGCGTGGCGGATGGTGAGGCGCCGCTGTTCGCTGAAGTCGTGCGAAAGGTGGGTGTTTTCCCGCGCGATCTTCTCGCGCAGCTCGCGCATGGCCTCGAGGGGCCATGCGTCCGCCACTTCCGGATGGTGTTCCCTGAGCCAGCGATTCACGCAGTGCTCGGCCTCGATCAAGGCCGGCAGCACCGGCCAAAGAGTATCGTCGAGGTCGAGCGAGACGGCGCGAACCGGCACGGCTCAGCGTGCGCCGACTTTGAGCACCTGGCCGAGGCGGACGTTGTTGTCCTTCAGGCCATTCATGGCGCGCAGCTTGTTCACGTCGACCGCGTTCTTCTTCGCGATGGAGTACAGCGTGTCGCCCGGCGCCACCTTGTAGGTGCGTGCGGCGGACGCCTTCTCGGCGGCAGCCTTCGTCACGGCCTTCACGGGCTTGGCGGCCGGCTTGGCGTCGGCCACCTTCGGGGTGGCGACAGCCGTGGACTTCTCCGACGCGTCTGCCTTGGCAGCGGCGACGGCCTTGGCCGAGGGCTTGCCGCGGACGGTGACGGCATCGCCATGCACCTTGGCGAAGCGGCCGCCGACCTTGGCGTTGTCGGACAACGTGAAGGCTTCCGCGTGCACGCCCGAGAAGCCCATGTGCGCGGATGTGCTGACGCTGGCGATCACGCGAGCGAACTGCGACGGCTCGGCGGTGGTGGCGGCGACGGAGCCCTTGGTTTCCTTCGCGGCCTTGGCACCCTTGCCCGCGACCTGGGCCTTGGCGAGCGCGGCTTCCTTCGCGGTATCGGCAGCGCTCGGCGCGGCGGCGACGGCGGTCGGCGTGGTCATCGCCTGGCCGGCGTTCGCACGCGTGCCCACGGCGGAAGCGATGGCCGCGCGGCGCGCGGCGTCCTTCGAGGCGAGCGCGGCGCCGTCGGCATACGGCACGAGGCTATGCGAGCGGATCAGCGAGCTGCCCTGGCTGGAGGTGACGAAGGAAACGAAGTCCTTCGCCGCGGCCGCCTTCGGGCCGGTCTCGTTGGTGACCAGGTAGATCTCGGTGTACAGCGGATAGGCGCCGCTGCCCACCGTGGACATCGACGGCGCGACGCCATCGATGGAGAGGATCTTCACCTTCTTGTTCGTTGCGACGCCGCCGAGCGTGGTGGCGCCGAGGCCCTGCTTGTCGAGGGTGACGCCCTCTTCGAGCTTCGCCACGTTCACGTACAGGCGCGGCGCGGCCACCGGCTGGTTGCCGCGGCCGAACAGCAGGCGGCGCAGGCTGTATTCCACGCCGTCGGCGGGGCTGGCCACCGCATAGAGGTTGATCGGGGCATCGTTGCCGCCGAGTTCCTTCCAGTTGGTGATGTGCCCCATGTAGATCTCATGGAGCTGCTTCAGCGTGATGTTGCTGACCGGGTTGGACGGGTAGGTGACCATGACCAGCGCGTCCCACGCCACCGGCGTGAAGGTGAGCGACTGCTCGGCGGCGCCGATGGCGGGGCGGGCCGAACCGGCGAGGTCGGCGGTGCCCTTCACCACGGCATCGATGCCGGAGGCCGTGTTGAACGGCTGCAGTTCGAGCTTGCCCTTGCCGGATTTCTCGTAGGCCTTGGCGACGTCGGTGACCACGCCGCGCGCGGTGGTGATGTCGCCGCGCCAGACCAGCGAGGTCTCGGCGGCAAGGACGGTAGCGGAGGCGCTAAGGCCGATCAGCGTGGCAGTGAACAGTCGCGCGAAACGAAGAGACATGGACGGCTTGGACCTCGGGACGGGGCGAATAAGGCTGGTACGTCGCAATTGTGGGGCATCCCGCCGCCGCGCGCAGCATTGACATCATTCAGCATCCTGCAATCGGGAAACGTAACGTAGGCTGTAGGGGATTTCAGACTCTGTGGGAGCCGCTTCAGCGGCGATACGGCGTGCGGCAGACTTGCCCGCTGCCGCGGGATCGCCGGCAGAGCCGGCTCCCACAGGGGGATGTCACAACACCGCGTAGTACACCGCATCGTCTCGCACCACCGTGAGCAGCAACTGCCGCCCGCCCAGCGAGCCGGTGGTGGGCAACCCCTTCACGCCCGTGATGCGGCGCTGTGCAATGGCCACCACGATGTCGCCGTCCTGCAGGCCCGCGGCCGCGGCGGCCGAGCCGCGCTTCACGCCGCTCAAGGCCACGCCATACAGCCCGTCCGCCCTCTGCTCCGGCGACAGATCGCTCAACGTGACGCCGGCCAGCCGCTTGTCCACCTTCGCGCCATCCAGCGTGGCGATCTTCTCCGCCGCCACCGTGGCTTCCACATCGCGCGTGGCACCGTCGCGCTGCACGGTGAGCTTCACCTTCGCGCCCAGCGGCAGCAGGCCTTCCGCATTGCGCAGGTCCTGGGCCGCGCGCACCGGCTTGCCGTTCACCGCGGTAAGCACGTCGCCCGGCTGCAACCCGGCGCCTTCGGCAGGGGAGTCTTCGTTGATGCGCGTGACCACGGCGCCGTTGGTGTCCTTCAACCCGAGCGCCTTCGCGATGCGCGGCGTGATGTCCTGCACCTCCACGCCCAGGTTGCCGCGGCGCACCTTGCCGTAGACCAGCAGCTGTTTCATCACGCCCATGGCCAACTCGGTGGGGATGGCGAAGCCGATGCCCACGTTGCCGCCCGACGGCGTGAAGATCATCGAGTTGATGCCCACCAGTTCGCCGCGCAGGTTCACCAGCGCGCCGCCGGAATTGCCCGGATTGATGGAAGCGTCGGTCTGGATGAAGTTCTGGATGCCCTTGCCCAGCCCCGAACGGCCCAGCGCGGACACCATGCCTGAGGTGGCCGTCTGCCCCAGCCCGAACGGGTCGCCCACGGCCACGACGAAGTCGCCCACGCGCAGCTGCGAGGAATCGGCAATGGGCAGCGCCTGCAGGCGATCGGCCGGAATCTGCAACACCGCCACGTCGGTGTCCGGGTCGCTGCCCAGCAGTTTCGCTTTCAGGTCGCGGCCGTCCTGCAAGGTAACGGTGATGTCGTCGGCGCCGCCCACCACGTGGTTGTTCGTCAGCACATAGCCCTTGGCCGCGTCGACCACCACGCCCGAGCCCAGGCTCTGCTCCACGCGCTCGCGCGGCGCCCCGCTGCCGCCGAAAAGCTGGCGGAACAGTGGATCGTCGAAATACGGATCGCGCACGCGCACACGGGTTTTCGTGGAGATGTTCACCACCGCCGGGGTGACCTTCGCGAGCATCGGCGCCAGGGAAGGTATCGGCTGACCGTCGACGGCCGGGGGCAGGGAGGCGAAGGCGGGCGATGCCAGGCCCATGGCGAGGGCAAGGCTGATGGCGAGGCGCGTGGTTCGCCGGTAACGGTGGGCGGGCATGGGGAACTCCTTGGCTGTGTGCTCCGGGCACGTGGATCGGCGCCTTCGACAACAATCCGCGCCGCGGGTTTCAGTCCTTGAGACGCACGTCGCAGATACTTTACATCGCCCCCTTGCCGGTTTAAGGTTCACTCCGGCCGCAACCACAACATCTTGTGTTCCTTCGTTCGCCACTTACCAAGTGCTGGTGCTGCGGATAGTCAGGTACAAGCTTCAAACCATCGTCGGTAAAGGCTTTTTTGAAAGGCTGGCGAAGGGAAGACAAGGATGGTCGACAGGTATCTCCGGGGGGAGGGACCGTCGACGGTGTTGCGCCGACGCATGCCAATAAGAAGGCCTTCCAAAGGCCAAGACTCGAGGACGACACATTCATGAGCACTGCACGTGCGCAAGCCATGGGGCTTGAGACCGCGGCGATCCCGCTTCAGCCCGCCTCGTATGACATCTGGGACAAGAAGTACCGCCTGAAGTCGAAGACCGGCGAACCCGTCGACGGCTCGGTGGACGAGACCTACAAGCGCGTGGCGCGTGCGCTTTCCGACGTGGAAGCCACCGACGACCTGCGCAGCCACTGGTTCGAGCGTTTCCTCTGGGCCCTGCGCCGCGGTGCCATCCCCGCCGGCCGCATCACGTCCAACGCCGGCGCGCTGGAGCACAAGCCCGCCACCTCCACGATCAACTGCACCGTGTCGGGCACCATCCACGACTCGATGGACGACATCCTCGAGAAAGTGCACGAGGCGGGCCTCACGCTGAAGGCCGGCTGCGGCATCGGCTACGAGTTCTCCACGCTGCGCCCGCGCGGCGCCTACGTGTCCGGCGCCGGCGCCCACACGTCGGGCCCGCTGTCGTTCATGGATATCTACGACAAGATGTGCTTCACCGTCTCGTCTGCCGGCGGCCGCCGCGGCGCGCAGATGGGCACGTTCGACATCGCCCATCCGGATGCCAAGGAATTCATCCGCGCCAAGCGCGAAGACGGGCGCCTGCGCCAGTTCAACCTGTCGCTGCTGATCACCGACGGCTTCATGGACGCCGTGGAAAACGACCAGGACTGGCCCACCGTGTTCCCGGTGCACGTGAAGGAACAGGGCGAGATCGACCTCACCGACCCCGCCAAGGTCGTGTGGCGCGAGTGGCCCACCAAGGAAAACTACGTTACCCGCGAAGACGGCCTGGTGGCCTGCAAGATTTACGGCCACATCCGTGCCCGCCATCTGTGGGACATGATCATGGTCTCGACGTACGACTACGCCGAGCCGGGCTTCATCCTCATCGACCGCGTCAACGAGATGAACAACAACTGGTGGTGCGAGCACATCCGCGCCACCAACCCCTGCGGCGAGCAGCCCCTGCCGCCGTACGGCTCGTGCCTGCTGGGCTCGGTGAACCTCACCACCTTCGTGCGCGACCCGTTCGGCCCGAAGGCCCGCTTCGACTGGGACGAATACCGCGAAGTGGTGCGCGTGTTCACCCGCATGCTCGACAACGTGGTGGAGATCAACGGCCTGCCGCTGCCGCAGCAGCGTGAGGAGATCCTCTCCAAGCGCCGTCACGGCATGGGCTTCCTGGGCCTGGGTTCCACGCTCACCATGCTGAAGATGCGCTACGGCGCCGCCGACGCCGTGGCCTTCACTGAGGAAGTGTCGCGCGAGATGGCCGTGGCCGGTTGGGAAGTGGCCCTGGAACTCGCCAAGGAAAAGGGCCCGGCCCCCGTGCTGGCGCGCGAATACGAAGTCACCGGCGACATGCTGCGCAAGCGCCCGGAGATGGTGAAGGACGGCTGGCAGGTCGGCCAGGCCATCAAGGGCAGCGTGCTGCACGCCAAGTACTCGCGCTACATGCAGCGCGTGGCCGAGGTGGCGCCGAACCTGGTCGAGGCCCTGGCCGAAACCGGCGCGCGCTTCACCCACCACTCATCCATCGCGCCCACCGGTACGATTTCGCTCAGCCTGGCCAACAATGCCTCCAACGGCATCGAGCCCAGCTTCGCGCACCACTATTCCCGCAACGTCATCCGCGAAGGCAAGAAGTCGAAGGAGAAGGTGGAGGTCTACAGCTACGAGCTGCTGGCCTATCGCGCCCTCATCAACGGCGACGCCCTGCCGTTCTCCGACGACCCGAAGACCCGCCTGCCGGAATACTTCGTGTCGGCCGACGACATCAGCCCGAAAGAGCACGTGGACATCCAGGCCGCCTCGCAGAAGTGGATCGACTCCTCCATTTCCAAGACGGCCAACGTGCCTACGGACTACCCGTACGAAGACTTCAAGGACATCTATTTCTACGCGTACAAGCAGGGTCTGAAGGGATGCACCACCTTCCGTTTCAACCCGGCCGCGTTCCAGGGTGTGCTGGTGAAGGAAACCGATCTCGAGAACACCCTCTATCGCTTCGAATTGGAAGACGGTAGCGTTGTCGAACTGAAGGGTAACGACGAGGTGGAGTACGACGGTGAAATGCACACCGCCGCCAACCTTTTCGATGCCCTGAAAGAAGGTTACTACGGCAAGTTCTGACCCCGCGGAGAGGGAAAAAGTATGTCGATCGAAAACCAGACCGTCGAGGACGAAATGTCCTCGATCGATACCACGGATGCCGACACCACCCCGGACACCGAAGCCGACACGGCCGACGTGACCCCGGCACCGGCCGTCGCGAAGAAGGTCGTCAAGCGCAAGCCCGTTGCCCGCAAGGTGATCGAGCCCACGCCGGCACCGGGTGCCAACGCACCGGTGGAAGACGAAACCAGCAAGCCCGCCATGCGCACCACGCGTGCGGTGAAGGCCCCGAAGAAGGCTGCGGCGCAGAGCAGCGGTTCCTCCGAATCCACCGAGACCACGGCCATGCCGGCGGCCCCGGCGGCGAAGAAGGCCGCCAAGCGCGCGCCGGCCAAGAAGGCCGCTGCCGCGAAGAAGGGCACGGCGAAGAAGGCTGCCGCCAAGAAGGGCACCGCCAAGAAGGCTGCGGCGAAGAAGGTTGCTGCCAAGAAGGCCGCTCCGAAGAAGGCTGCCGTGAAGAAGTCGGCTGCCAAGAAGGCCGCGGCGAAGAAGGGCACTGCCAAGAAGGCAGCCGCCAAGAAGTCCGCCGTGAAGAAGGCTTCGGTGAAGAAGGCTTCTGCAAAGAAGGCACCGGCGAAGAAGTCGGCGGCCAAGAAGGCCACCCGCAAGGCGGCCGTGAAGAAGTCGGCCGGCCGCAAGGTTGCCGCCAAGAAGGTCGCCCGCAAGGGTGCGGTGAAGAAGGCTGGCGCTCGCAAGGTCGCCACCAGGAAGGTCGCCGCGAAGAAGGTTGCCCGCAAGGGCGCGACGAAGAAGGCTGGCGCCCGCAAGGCCGCCGGTCGCGTCGCGAAGAAGTCCGCTGGTCGTACCGCCCGCAAGGGTGCCGGCCGCAGCGCTACGAAGAAGACGGTCCGCAAGGCCGCCGGCAAGACGACTGCCCGCAAGGCTGTCGGTAAGAAAACCGCCTCCAAGGCGGCAAAGAGGTCCACTGCCAGCAAGACCGGCCGCACGTCGGCGCGCAAGTCCGCCGCCCGTGGCCGTCGCAAGTAAGTAGTACCCATCCGGCCCGGCGCACGCGCCGGGCCGGATACCTATAAGAGAAGAGTCATGGCGATCAAGATCGAAAAGAAGATCAAGGGCTACAACGTCGTTAAGCCCGAGGACAAGGCCGCACCGGCCCCCGCCGCCGCGCCGGTGAAGGACACCGCGCCCGTGGCCGAGGTCATCCAGATGCACGAAAGCCTGGAGCGACCGGAAACCCTTGTCGGCAACACGTACAAGATCAAGTCGCCGCTCTTCGAGCACGCGCTGTACGTGACCATCAACGACATCGTCCTGAACGCCGGCACCCCGCACGAACAGCGCCGCCCCTTCGAGCTCTTCATCAACTCGAAGAACATGGACCACTTCCAGTGGATCGTGGCGCTCACCCGAATCCTGTCCGCCGTCTTCCGCAAGGGTGGCGACGTGACCTTCATCGTCGAAGAGCTCAAGGCCGTCTTCGACCCCCGCGGCGGCTACTTCAAGGCCGGCGGCATCTACATGCCCAGCATCGTCGCCGAGATAGGCGGCGTGATCGAACAGCACATGAAGTCGATCGGGTTGATCCACGACCCCGAGATGAGCGATGCGACCCGGCAGCTCATCGCGGAGAAGCGCGCGGCTTATGAGAAGGCTGCCAAGCCGGCCACAGCCGCCGCGACGACCGCCCCTGTGGGAGCCGGCTCCGCCGGCGATAACCAGGAGGCCGCCTCGGACACCACGAATGCCTCAGGCTTCCCGCCCGGCGCCACCCTTTGCGCGAAGTGCAATACCCAGGCGCTGGTGCTGATGGATGGGTGCCAGACTTGTTTGAATTGTGGGTATTCGAAGTGCGGGTGAGTGAATCTCCCTGGACAAGGCCGCTTGGATAACTTTCTGGTTCGAGTCAATCGAGCCATGCTTGTCCAATATGGTCTCAAAGATCCTCGTTCCGATGGCGGTTAACGACACGCGTTGGCGGAGCTGTGCTTCTTTTCTAATACAGAGTTCTCGTTGCTCGCTCATACATGAAGGTTGGCTGGACGACCTCTGCTAATGAAATAGAGTCAGGGAACGAACACGATGTTTGCGCCTAAAAAATGCGCGTGAGCAACGACTTCTAACGGAAGGCAGATATGGTCGTACGAAATGCTGTGCAGCCGGAGACGGTGTTCACCCCGCGTGCCAACAGAGTGCGGGGTGATATGTACATAGAGCGCCCTGATCTCGAGCAAGCACTCCTCCGCGCATTGCGAATGTCAAAACACGTAGTGATACACGGCGAAAGCGGTGCGGGTAAGTCATGGCTTTATAAGAGGTTGTTCGAGGCAGAAGATATCCCTTATGAAGTGATTAATCTCGGTCGGGCAAGTGCGGCAGGCACCATCTTAGCCGTGGTGGAAAATACTCTCGCAAGAAACGAATTGGCGACGCGAACCGGATACTCTGAAGAGAAGAAGGCCTCGGTTAAGGCAATCGTTGCGGAAGGCGAATTGACGCATGCCGACACGTATAACTTGCCGAAGCAGGATGCCTTTGAAATCTGTCTCAAGGCGGTGAGGGCGAAAGCCGGGACCAAGCGTCGTTGCTGCCTAGTGTTCGATAACTTGGAGCACATTCTTGACGATCCCAAACTGATCAAGGAATTAGTGGGGTTGCTACTGCTGGTTGATGACAGCAATTACGCTCAATACGACGTAAAAATTTTGCTTGTTGGCACGTCAAATGACATTCGCTCATATATAACTCGCGCGTTCAACTCGAACACCGTGACCAATAGGTTGATGGAAATACCGGAGGTTGCACGTCTATCGGATGCGCAGGCGCGAATATTAGCCGTTCGGGGCTTCATCGAAATTTTAGGGTATAAGATTGAGCCTAGTGCTAAATTCAATTTGAACTACTTTATCGATGAAATAATTCACTATGCAGATCTCATTCCGCAGTATCTGCAAGATATTTGCCTTCAGATCGCTTTTCGCGCGCAGGAAAATGGAAACGTGATCGATTTTTCTGCATTCGATAAGGGGCGGCATGATTGGGTGCGGGCATCGCTCATAAGTGAGTTATCAGTCGTTGAGTTCAATATGAACTCTCGCACAACAAAGATCGGTAGAAAAAATCAAGTTATCTACGCGCTTGGCGTTTGCGCCAATTACGATTTAACTAGTGTCGAGATCGAAAAGATAATTCGAAAGGAATTCCCCGGCAGCTGCAATGGCGTCGTTCTTAATGTTCCTCAGCTTCTGTCAGAGCTTGCGTCGTCCAGCAAGCCGCTTATACGACGCACGCCTAGAGGGGACGCCTATCGTTTCGTTGATCCAAAATTGCGTATGATTATTCGCCTAAAAATGACAAAGACTTCTGACGAGCAGCTCTACTTGCGTTCATTCGACGATTCAGTATCCGACATGAACTTGCGACCGTCCTAAGTCAGTTCTGGCCTAGCTGCAGACAATAACCTGAGCAATGGATCTGAATTGAATCAGACGGTCAGGCTTCTGATGAGGAGGCATCGATGATAGAGACGATTTCTTTATGCGGTGAGAGACATCGGATGCAACGTCATCTTGGCTCGACGGCTTTGGATAAAGTTGACGTCCAGAATCCAATGCTCGTTTCGCCCCGGTTGCACGCTGAAATGTTTCAACCGCGCCCACAGCCGCGCGAGCGACCGCGCAGTGCGGACCATGAGCCAGCGAACGTCGTCGTCAGAAAGTCGGCAGGAGATCGGACATGGCGACATTCTGCCTCGTCCGAGTATCACCAGCTGAGAGGCGTGAAAGCGGGCGATTACCCGCAGTGCGACAGCTTGAAGAATCCCGGTGCCGGCTTGATCGGGACGGCGGAGTTGTGCCGTAACGATTCGTCCAGGGCCGGCATGAAAAGCACCTCCGGTGCCTGGGCGCCGGTTTTCGGAATCGTGTCGAGGAGCTTGTCGCCACTCCACTGATGGAAATCCATTTCCCGCAAGCCCGGTGCACCCGGCTGGCCTTCCTCGATCGTCCAGGCGTCCGGGCCGGTAAGCGGCACAGGGATGGCCGACGTCGTAAAGCGCGAGCCTCCATCGATGACGAAAGCGTAGGCATGCTTGCCACGCACATCGAGGACCATCCCGAGGTCGCCCAGGTAGTCGACCGTGGGCGGGAGCTTTACGAAGGAAGCCGTGAAGGTGTGGTCCGAGGTGTACGTGTAGTGCGCATGCTCATAGGCGCAGGAGGCAGCTTCTGCATGGGGCGTAGCGCCGAGCCCAATGGCAAAAATGGCGGTAAGATAAAAGCGTTCCACGATTAAGCAGGCTCCCGTCCGTTGGTAAGTAGAGGATCAAGAAGCTTCGATCGGCTCCGCCGGAGCTTCTTCGCGTTTCATGTCCAGCGCCATTTGAAGGTACATCTCCATCGCCTCGAGGCGTGATTTCATGAGAGCCGAAATCCAGGAGATGAAATAAAGCACTACGATGACGAATCCGGCGACGAAATCCACTGCGCCAGGATGGCGGCCAGCCGCGAATTCTCGGATCTGGAAGTAGAGAGCTACCGCAACCGGTACGAGTCCCAGCGTGGGAATGCTTCCAGCAATAAGTGGCAGCTTTTGCCCAAAGCGTTCCTTCCGAAAGCGAGCCATCAACGCGTGGCGCTCCAGCAATGGCAGGGGCTGGCCCCGAAGCCACGTCATGAGTTCGAAGTGATGGGGGAAGTCATGATCAAGCTGCCTCGCGAAGTTAGTCAGCGGTTCATGCATGCCGCGGAATTCGCCTCGCGAGTACCACACGGTTATGCATAGGCCAATAACTTCCACGGCAACTACCACGCACAGGGCGATCAGTTGAGCACGGGGAGTTAGTGAAAGCCGGGGAACGAGGAAGCTGACGCAGTACGCGAGCAGACTAAGCGCGAATCCGTACATGGTCCGGCGGGTCGAGCCTGGCATTGAGGCTTCGAACTCCGGCATCGCATCAAGCCGGCGATTCAATTCAAAGAAGCTGAGCGAGCTCTCCTGCTCCATGTCGATGCTCTCTGTCTGGCTGGCTGCCCCCTGGCAACCATGGCCGGACCGGAATATATACCGACCGACAGACTGAGCGCGACAGCCTCATGCACGGGCGGGAAAGGTGCACACCGCCCGCGCGTCGGTTTCCCCATCCGAGACCGTCAGCCTAATGGCTAAGCATATCGCTCACAGGCGGTGTCTGATCCCAAATCATCCGCGTATGCGCCTGCGTGGCACATTGCAGGCCCATGCGCGTCAGCGCCTGGATGGCGTCGAGGGCGGTCGCCATGTCCCGGCACTTCACCTCGTCGGCTTCGTAGATCAATTCGGCCAGGAGGCCGGTAAGGCCGCGAGCGTATTGCAGCAACTCGGTGGCGTCGTTCATCAGTTCGTGCGCGGTGGCGTCGGGGCTGGCGAGGTAGATGCGGTCGTTCGGTCCGTTCATTGTGTTCTCCTTGTCGTGTCGTCGGATGCGCGGGTGCGGTGTCGTTCAAGACCGTGCTGCACCCTGTCGATCCAGGAGCGCACGGATTCACCGGCGACCCGAGCACGGGGCGCCGAATCGATCGAATGCGGAACAGAGGCGGCGCCGACGGCCCGGCAAGCTGCGCGCACGCGTACGCGCCGGGTCAATAACGGCTGAGAAACATCTTGGCGAGACGGCGACGCCGCCGGTTAGTTAACCGGGTCTACGAAGACTGTAGACGGCTCGGTAACCGGTGGGGGAGGCGCCGGAAGGGTCCGGCGGACGGGCGGGTGCCGTACAATTGAAAGCAACCATGATCGATTTCCTAACTGGTTGGTTATGGCCAGCGAGTCAGGGGTGTTGGCGCACCCTTGGCTCGCGTCTCTCACCGCATGAAAGCGATGGTTGCCTGCGCAACGTGTTTCGACGGACAGCGCAGGCAACGGCCCGAAGATATCAATCCACTTCGGGATTGTCTGTAGGTGCAACAACGCCGTGCGTCAGGGCTTCCAAGGCCGCCGATGAAGGTTGATTCCGAAGTGGAATCCCGCCTGTGTCGTCGTAAGAATCTTCGGAGGTTTGCTATCCGACGGCGGTGGTGTCGTAGAGGATCCGCACGACGTGGAAGAACACAGGGGCCGAGAAACACACGGAGTCCAGCCGGTCGAGAATCCCGCCGTGGCCTCCGATCCGCGACCCCCAATCCTTGGCACCAAAGCTTCGCTTCACTGCGGACAGGGTGAGGCCGCCGAGAAAGCCGCAAATAACGATCAGCGCGGAGAGTGCGGTGGACATCGCCATAGTGAAAGGCGTCATCCACGACAAGAAGCTCCCCAACACCGTTGCGGACAAGCCGCCACCGACCAGTCCCTCTATCGTCTTCGATGGGCTGACCGAGGGAGCGATAGGCCGCATTCCCCAGACCTTTCCGAAGATGTACTGGAGAACGTCGCTCATTTGCACCACCACGAGGAAGTAGAGGATGAGCAAGGTGGCTCGCTCCCGACCGTCTGCTCCGTGCAGCAGGTGAAGCGCCGGTACGTGGCTGATGCAATACACGGTCCAGAGCAAGCCGCATTGAGTGCCCATGTTCCGTTCCAGGAATGAGCTTGTGTCTCCCTTGATGGCCGATATCGCCGGCAGCAGTAGGAAGGCGCTCAACGGGACCAGAACCGTGAAGAATCCGCTCCATCCCATGGCAATGGCCAGGTACTGCGTGGGAACAATCCAGTAGATGGCCAGGCCCGGTGCCCCTCGCCTGGCGCTATTAACGCGGGTGACCGCGAAGAACTCATCCAGCGACCAAATTGACAAGGCGGCGAAGAGAAGCAAAGTCGCACTCTTTCCAGCCCAAAGGCTGCCTAAAAGTACAAACGCCATCAACCACCAGGATTGGATGCGCTGATTGAGGTTTTCTGTCGAGGCCGCGCGGGCTCCTGTAGAGTTGCCGCGAGCCAGTAGCCGCCCTACGATGCTGGCAGCTAGCAGGAACACGGATAGTCCGGCGGTGAACATACCGAGTGCCGTCATTCGGTCGAGGTCCGCTGGACTGCGCCAGTCCCCTCGGCCTCACCCGCCGCCCGTGCATGCAGGCACTCGGTGATGCGCAGCGAACGTCGGACGATTGTCAGGGTGGTCAGCGCACACAGCGCGATCGCGCCCGCCCAGAAGCTAAAGAGCGGCCCAGTCCAGCGAGATTCCAGAGCCGCCAAGAGGCAAGTGCACGTGAGAATCGCCATCCGCTGGGGCTTTGCGCCGGGGCCGCGAAAGTCGTTGCCAAACCCGAGCGCTGCACCGAAGGCGCGCAGGTACGCCGCGCTAAGCGCCAAGCAGGCGATCAGCCAACCCAGCCACTCCTCGCCAACGGCGTAGCCGAGCGGAACAAGAAGAAGTACATCGGCCAGACGATCAGGTACTTCATTGAAGAATGGCCCGACGCAATCGGCCTTCCCGCCTTCGATAGCCACCATGCCGTCCAACAAATTGCACAGCAGGCGTAACTGGATGAGTGCGCCGATAGACACTAACGCAACCGCAGACTGTGGCCACAATCCAAGCATGACACCCCCAACCAGGGCGAAAGTCACGGAAAGTGTGGAAATCTGATTTGGAGTAACTCCGAGCGATGCAAGCTTATGGGCGAGGTACGCGGCAGCTCGTGAGCGGCGAAACTTTATAGGTCGTCGTTCCATGCGATCTTCCTTGTTCGCGCGGAAGATAAGTGTCGCTAGCGCGGTTTGCGAGGAATCCCTGGGAATTCGACGCCTGGCGCGAGGCTGACGTGCGTTGCCGAAAGTGGAAAGCTTCAGAAACATCGGAAGACTCCAAAGTCGGCCGCACTTGTGAGGCAATCGATAAGGTTCTTGCATAGCGCGGCCTACAGCGTCAGAAGGCAACAGACCATTGCCATCGCAAACCACTTTAACGAGCATTCCCGCCGTTCTTGGAAGGAGTGCTCTATATGCGTCCATGGAAGGCGGCGGTTGTCGTCGCTGCAACACTCGCTGCCGTCGCGGCGGCAGCTTATGGCTCGGGCTATTTCACGTACCTGTTCCTGGGCCTTGATGGCTATCCGCTGCGTTGGGACACGGCGTGGCGATACGTGCAGTCGCTTGGGCAGCCGGCGTATGAGCCGTATGTGTGGAAGATCAAGCTGGGGGTGACCGTAGGTTGCGCTGCGGCGTTCCTGGTCTGGGTGTCGGTGCTGGTTCTTCTCTGGAAGACGGCATCCACGCCCGAGAAGACTCACGGTGACGCCCGTTTCGCCACGCTTTCCGATCTTAAGAAGGCCGGACTTCTCACCCAGACGGATCAGAGCATCCTCATAGGCAAGTACATGGGTCGGCGCCTTTGGCTCGGCGGCGCGCAGCACACCATTGTTATCAGTCCTACACGCTCCGGTAAGACAACAAGCCTCGCCATCCCGGTATTGCTCACTTACCAGCAATCGATGGTAGTGCTCGACCTCAAGGGAGAGCTTCACAAGTACACCAGTGGCTATCTCGCTTCCCAGGGACAAGTCATCCGCGTGTGGGCGCCTTTCGACGAAGATGGGAAGACGCACCGCTTCAATCCCCTGACGCTACTTGCCGGCATGAGCCCGGCCAAGCGGATCGGCGAACTCCAGACCGTCGCGGCCATCCTCTATCCGGACGGCGGCATGGATCCGTTCTGGGTGGCGCAGAGCCGCGCCGCCTTCACGGCCTTTGCTTCCTACATGTTCGAGTCCTGGGACAGGAAATATCCGCCAGGGGAGGCGGGCGACGGCGACATCAATACGTCCGTGGACTTCCCGAGCTTCGAGCGCATCCTGCGCTTCTCCAGTGGCACGGAAGATCAGTCCACCAAGGAGATGCTGGGGGCCATTCTCAAGCGGAAGGGCATCCGCGCACCCAGTGTGCAGACGCGCACCGTATTCAATAACCTCTACGGCTTGGCCGACGATACCTTCTCGTCCGTCATCGCCAGCATGCAAGCACCGCTGCAGCAGTTCCTGAGCCCGATCCTGGCGGCGGCCACCAACGCGACCGACATCGACGTGCGCAGTCTACGCAGGGTCAAGACAACGCTCTTCGTCATCATCCCGACCAACAAGCTGGACGAAAGCAGCAAGCTGCTGAACATCTTTTTCAGCACGGTCATCGGTAACAACCTCGATAAGCAACTGGGGGAAGAGCCCGACCTGAAATACCAGGTGCTGATGCTCATGGACGAGTTCACCGCCATGGGGCGCGTGGACGTATGGGCCAAGCGCATCTCCATCTCGGCAAGCTACGGCGTGCGGGACATGTGCATCGTCCAGAGCCGGTCGCAGCTCCGTTCGGTCTATGGCGATAACGATGCCCAGAACTTCATCACGAACCATGGCGCCCAGGTGGTGTTCGCGCCCCGCGAGCAGGCGGATGCCAACGAGTACAGCGAAATGCTTGGGAATCGGACACTACGAAAGCGACAGCAGAGCACCAGCCGCGGAGGGGGCGGGCGGCAGGTTTCCACGAGCTTCGTGGAAGAGCGGCGCCCGTTGATGCTGCCCCAGGAAATCAAGGAGCTTCCTTCCGATGACGAGTTGATTTTTTACGAAGGGTGCAAGCCGATTAGGGCCCAGAAGAATTGGTTCTTTAAAGACAAGACGTTCCTTGCGAGGTCTTCCATGCCAAAGGTCGAGGTAGATAAAGAAGAAGAGCCAGTGGAGAAAGCGAAGGTCAAGTTGCGGCGTGCGGATCTGATGCATGCGAGCCAAGTAATGAACAAACTCTCTCGGCGCCCGGCGTAACGCCGAACGCGCGGTCTGATCGAAGGATGGATTTACGCATGAAGCAAGAAGAATTTAACGAGGCAGTCGCACGCCCATCGTCACATATTCCAGTCCACAAAAAATTTAGATCGGCGGCAATGGCGGCTGCTCTGGCAGCCACGGCGACTGCCGCACCGGAGACTCAGGAAGGTCCTCGCCGCCCGGTTTGGCCAGACAACGGAATAGCAGAGCGCCAGCTTGGCGATGGCGACCTCAACTATCCCGAAAGCATGTTCGCCGAGTACGTGGACGGCAAATGGACGGTGTGGGTGATCATGGCGCCGGTGAACGGACAGGCGAAGGCGCTCGACTTCTTCTCGGGTGAGATCGTCCTCGCCACTGTCAATACGGACTACGGCGTCATCGACTCATTCGTTGACGAGAAGGGTGTCGTGCACGAGGACAATGTCTTTCTCAGCCTCATGGACCCGCGACCCGGTGGCGGGCTTGGTGGTATCGACTTTCGCGGCGTGAGTGCGCCGTACATCGAATTTGGTGCTGGCACTGCATGTGGTCCAGTGGATTTGACGGTGGTGCGCGGCAAGGAAGATGACGGGACTATTAGATGGAGCAAGCTTCCCCTCTATAAGTCGGGAGAGCATCCGTTGTGTCCGGAAGGAGTGTGGGAGTCGTTTATCAATACCGCGCTTGATCTCGGGGACGGAACAATGCTGATAACGGGTGGAAAGTACGTATTTCGAATCCGACAGAGGGATCTTAGTCCGGTGGGATCGGCGCCCCACTTACACATCGTGGAGGAGGTTGCGTTACGGCGGGCGATTAGCGAAGCGGCAGACGAGAAGATCGAAAACATCACTCGTTATCTGGATCGGAAGCTCGGCATTAAATAAGGAGAAATGGCATGTTGGTTCGTTCGGATCTCAGTGAAAGGGAACTCAAGGCGATCGCCTACTTTGTGGTGGGCGTAGGCTCAGAAGGAAGCCTGCGTGGTCACGACGTGTCGGCAAGGCTGTCATTTGCCGGGAAATACAGGGATGGGAAGATGATCCCGGTAGGCCAGAGCGGCCTTTCCATCGGCACGCTACAAAAAGATCTTGGGCAGGACGGGAAAGAGACGGCGAAAGCGCTATTGTCGGCGTATCAATCTTGGGCAAAGACGAATCAAGCTGACAAAGTGCTTTCTAGTGATGAGGAAATTGCTGCGATTAAAGATCTTTCCCGGAACGGAAGGCAATTGCGGGAAGATGGAGGACGGGCCATCGATTCCGACCTTAAGGAGCGATTGGACAACTTTCTTAGGTCGGATGGCGGAAGAAGGTTTGTGCATGCGAGGGATGTTGCTCAAGTTGAGCGTATCTACACATATGCGCTATCTAAGCTTATAGTGACTCCGGCGTATGTGCAGGCTTCAATCGACGATAAGATCCAACTCGCGACGGTAGTGGCCAAGGGATTCAATCAGAGCGAGAAGGCCGCCAAGCAAATGCTCGGACAAATGTCTGATGCAATGGGTCCGGCGAAACTTCGCTATGCAGATGAAGTCCGGGCTTACACCGACGATAAGTTCAATAAGATTATGAAGGACGGGCGAAACGATGCGCTCCGTGCCTCAGCCATATTTGCCCGCCTTCACGCTATGCCGAGCGACCATCCTCTGCACGACGCTTGGCATGATGTTCTTCGTGACCCGTTGGTGTTCCCGGCTTCTATCGACAGTGAACCTGCTCGATCCAACCTTTCTCCGCATTACCGTGCAGTCAAGAACCTGTTCCTCGATACGGCGAATGCTAAATCATTCATCGATGCGTTGGAGGAAGGTCGAGATTTCGCGCGTGGAACACCGCAGACGCAACCGAATGTGCGCACTGCGAGCGGCTATTTTGCTACCGGGTCAGACTTCGTTCAATGGAATGCCGATGGACACGGGGTGGCATATCTGAATGGCTCCTGGTCGGAGATATCTCGTGACCAACTGACGCGTATCGATAGTCCAGATCGTTCTGTAGTGCTTTCGTTCAACAGTGACGATGCTCTTGGTGCTCTGATGCATGTCCGCCCCGATGGACATGCGCACCGCATGGCCGCCGAGCACTCAACACTGAAGCCGGGTATGCACGGACAACAAGTGAAGCAGCTTCAAGAGCAGCTCGCGGAGCTTGGCTTTACCGACGCTCGTGGGCGCCCGTTGCATGCGGACGGGCATTTCGGGCCAGCCACCCATGCCGCCATCCAAGGCTTTCAACGCGAGCACGATTTGGTATCGGATGGGATCGCGGGCCCGGCCACGCTCAAGGCCGTGCGCGAAGAAGTCATTGATGCGCGACGTTCGGTCGACCCTGGAGAGATTGCCTATCTTTATGATGGTAGGGCGACTGTGGAGCAGTCGCATTACGACAGCCTTGCGCGGGCGACCGTCGAGTCATTTAACGTTCCATACGCGTCTTCAGAGCCGACGGCACAGCGTGTTTCGCCAGCGTCTCAATCGCATCCGTCAATACCGCTCCAGTCCGTCCCTGATGTTGGGGATGGGTCTAACGACCCTGCATACCCTGGTCGCAGGGAGAGTGAGGGTGTCGGTGATCTTAGGCCCCGTTCCCACGAAGCGCGGGCTACCGGCGGTAATCAGCTGACATCCGGTCCAAAGTTCGATGCCAACGATCCGAGGCACGCGGATAGCCCGCAGCATGAGCTCTATGAGGAACTGAGTCGCTGCATTCCTCAAGCCTCTGAAGAACGCCTGCTTCAGTTCACGGCGGCTTGCCATGAGAACTTGATCACCGCCGGTAACCTCTCTGAGATCCGCCTTGACGACAAGGCGTCGACGATAACGTTTATCGGTACCGGTCCATTGACCAGTCCTGCCCAGATAAACCTTGATGCCGAACCCCCTCGTACGGACCAGGCTGTCGCGCAAATTCAGCAGCATGACCAGCAGGAAGCGCAGGTGATGGCCGAGGTGCAGTCCCAGCAGGCTCAGTTGAGCGCGGGGCATTCGCGTTGAATGGCGGTCGTTGGAAGGGTGTTCGGCGGTGCCGTCCCGCGTGCTCAGGATGGCTAAGTATGATGGCTGGCGTCGCGTTATGTGGCGTCGCGTCTGCCAAGTGCGCCTTGCCCGCTCGGAGTTCTACTGATCGTTCATTGTCCTCAGACCCGGTGGCCGCCCTGATTGAGCCGGGCAAAGCCCTTCTTGCTCATAAATCAGTTCCTGATGGCAGCGGGGGAGAGGTAGTGGCCATCGTGTTGCGTTCGCCAGGGGAGTCGGAGACGGAAGGGGCAACGTCCTGGGACGACCGTGTCTCCTACACTTGCGAGTTGCTGATGGTGAACGTGCGGGGCGCAACTGCGCGGATTACAGGACGGAGCGCCTCAGTCGTCGACTGTGACTGGAACGAGTTCAACCGACGGGCCCCGAACCTGGGACTGAACGATGGGATTGAGCTTTCACCGAACTCCGTGACGTTCCTCAACGAGAATCCCAGGGGTGGTTCCTATAGCTACACCTTCGCGTTCTCGAGAGATGTGTGGCACCTTGAATCCGCAACGCGGTTCTATAAGGATGACGAGAGATCATCTCATGGCGTTGTGATCGCAAAGGAAGAGGCGGCCTTTCCAACGGACTTCGGTCTTATTTCCATGGAGAGGTTTGATCCCGACCATATCGACCGGGCACTTATGAAGAACAAGTCCGTCGTCGAGTGAGCATGGTTGTTGGGCAGTGCCCGGGAGCCGCCCAGCCCTGTCGTCGCCGCTATCCCCCAACTGAAAGCGCTCCCTACATTCCCCGGTCCCTCTCCGTAAGCCGCCGCGCCCTACAGCGCGCGGCGACTAACATGCCCCAAGCCCCGGGACCAACCCTATGACGCACACCCTGGACCCCTTCACCATCCACATACCGGACACCACCCTGTCCGACCTCGCCGACCGCCTGGCCCGCACGCGTTGGCCCGACGACCCCGGCAACGACGATTGGCGCTACGGCGTAAATGCCGCCTACCTCCGCCGCCTGGTCGACTACTGGCGCCATGAATACGACTGGCGGGCGGTCGAAGCGGAGATCAACGCCTTCCCGCAGTACATGGCCCGCATCGACGACGTGCCGGTGCATTTCATCCACCAGCGCGGCGTCGGTCCGAACCCGATGCCCCTGATCATCACCCACGGCTGGCCCTGGTCGTTCTGGGACATGCGCAAGGTGATCCTGCCGTTGGCGGACCCGGGCGCATTCGGTGGCGATCCTGCCGATGCGTTCGACGTCATCGTCCCGTCGCTTCCCGGCTATGGTTTCTCGGGACCACCGCTGCGCGCCGGCGTCAACTTCTGGCGCACGGCGGATCTGTGGCATCGGCTGATGACGGAAGTTCTCGGATATCGCCGGTTCGCCACGAGCGGCGGCGATTGGGGTGCCCTCATATCGTCGCAACTGGGGCACAAGTACGCTGCCGACCTTTACGGCGTGCACCTCATGCACCCCATGCTCCTAGACCAGTTCAACACCGATCGTCCGTGGGACGTGACCGCGCGATCGTGGGACACCGGCAAGCAGGTCGCTCCGGCGGGTAGCACGAAGTTTGCGTCGCATTTCGCGGTGCAGGTGCTGGATCCGCAGACGCTGGCCTATGCGTTCTCCGACTCGCCCGTGGGCCTGCTGGCGTGGTTGCTCGAACGGTGGGTTGCATGGGGCGATAGCCAAGGCGACCCGGAGCGTGTGTTCACGCGCGAACACATGATTACGACCGCGATGATCTACTGGGTAACCGGTACGGCGGGCTCATCCATGCGCGCCTATGCCGATGCGGCGCGCTATCCGTGGAGCCCGTCCCACGATCGCCAGCCCCCCGTCGAGGCGCACACCGGGATCACGTTCCTTGGCGGTGAGAATCCTGCGGGGATAACGACGGAACGGCGAGTGGATGCATTCCTGGCCGGGCCACGAGCGGGCTTCTTCAACACGGTCTACCTGAAGGCCCACGAGCATGGTGGGCACTTCGGCTACTACGAGAATCCCGCGGCAGTGGTCGACGACTTGCGGGCAATGTTTCGTCCGCTGAGACCGGAGAGCCCCTGATCGCAGGACGACGGACAGTAAGGCGTCGGGCGCCTGGACAGCGGGCTCTCGGTTCTCGATGAAACGTTCGCGCAACTACATGCCCGCCGCATCCAGCATCGGATTGCCGCTCTTCCCAGGCGTACCGCCCGTCTTGTACGCCTTGAGCAGCAAGCCCTTCTTGTCGAATTCGAAGACGGTGCTCTCGCTGACATTCGATGCGCCCGGCATCGCCGTGATCCGCGTGAACGGATAGGTCCATACTTCATTGCCCAGCACCTCGGACTTCTGCGGCGGGTGGCCGAGCGCCGCGATGACGTCCTGCCGCGTGGTCTTTCCTTTTTGGAATCCCTTCAAACGTTCCTGCGTGACCTCGGTGCCCGACACGGTGTCCAGCTTCGACATCAGGCTGCAACCGCTTGCCTCCATCGCTACCGCTGCCGCCACGACCCACATGCTCCATCGTTTCATCTTCACTCCTTCCTGTCGGGAATCGCACGACTCATGAGGAGCCACGCCAATTTCGGGTGGAAGTTTGTAGTGACGGTGGAAGCCTCACAATGGAAGAAATGCCCAAAAATGCGTCATCGATAAGCTTTGCCGAGGCGGCAGCTTGCCGTTCTCAAAACGTTATGCACGTTTTCGGCAGAGCCTCGCGGACAGTTCACTCGTCGAGTTGGCGTCCCATTCGCACGTTCCTTCGACTTCCCACCAAGCACTTGCGTTTCCAACTAGCCAACTCGTATAAACCTGCGACACGAAGTGCGCGCGAGGACCGGGCCACCTAGTCCGTTCTCGTTCTGAACAAGGCGTTCGACAGGGGAAATAACGGATGGGTGCTTTCCGGCAGTCGCGGATGCGCGACGCATTGCTCGCGTGTGTCTTAGGGATGATGGCGACGGCAGTGTCCGCGCAATCGGTGTCGATCGAGTCGGAATGGAAGAAGCTTCTTCGTGTCAACGAAGACATCCAGCCGCTGGGTCCCAATGCCCTTGGCGAATCCATAAGTACATATGACGGATCTCTGTCGTTTCGGCAGGTGGACCTCGAGGCCAAAGGCAACGGCCTTCCTATCGTCGTCGAACGCACCATCCATGCCAGGCCGATTGGTGGTCCGCAGGCTTATGTGTTCCCGCTGATGTCTCAAGGATTCGCGGACTGGGAGCTGACGGCTCCACAGTTGGAAACGTTGTCCGCGGAAACCAAGTTCACCGACACTTCCGGTAATAACGTCGATTTCTGGTACTTCCTCGACGAGCCGCAACGCTGCAGCACCTTCTATGGCGCCGGCACTATCGACGTGCCCACGAAACCCGGTGAAGAAGGGGTGATGTGGGAACCGGATCAGTGGTGGCACGGCATCCAACTGAAGATTCCCGGCCAAGGCACACAGGACGTGCTCAAACGCGATCCGTCCAACAACAATGTGCCGCAGATGACCCGTTCAGACGGCACGCCCATGCCGTTCACCGCGGTAACGCGCCAGAATTGGGCGCTGGGATGCGTGAACACGGCAGGCGTCGGTGAGACGTTCGTGGCCGTGAGTCCCGACGGTACACGTTACTGGCTGGATCGTTTGTCGTGGCGGCCGACTTCGGGTCTGGCGCATCCCGGCGGAGGCGCGCTGAAGCGCCGCATCGTTACCTTGCAGGCCAGCCATGCAGAGGACCGCTTCGGCAGGACGCTCACTTACGGATACGACGCCGACAACCACCTCACTTCGATCACGGCAGACGACGGTCGCAGCGTCACGTTCACCTATCAGCAATGGACCCACTCAGCGGGCGTCTACCCGATGGGCGAGCGCGTGACCACCATGACGCAACACGCTGCGACAGGCGACCGCACTTGGACGTACAACTACGGCGGCACCGCCGATGAGCCCGTGCTCTCCAGCGTCACGTTGCCAAACGGCTCTAGCTGGACGTTCAGCAATATGGTCGCCCTTGGCACTGGCCAAGGAGGCGGTGCAGGCCAGTTGAGCGTGGACTACACCGGCTGCCTGTATTCCGTATCGGGCCCTGCGCAGACAGGCACGCTTGCAGTTACCCACCCTTCGGGACTGACGGGTACCTTTACGCTCACGTCCGTCGTACGCGGCCGTTCCAATGTGCCCCGGCGCTGCATCCTCGACCGCGGCGTGAACATCATCCAGATCCCGCACGCCTATGTGTCGTCGGCGATCTCGCAGAAGCAGTACACCGGTGCCGGCGTGTCGCAGACATGGACGTTCGCCTATTCGCCGGCGAACGCAAGCTGGAACACCGATTGCGCTAGCGACTGCGCCAACACGGTATGGACGGAGGAAACCGATCCGGACAACAGCCGGGTCAGGCATACCTTCTCCAACCAATGGGGCGCCACCGAGACGCAGCTCCTGCAGGAAGACACCTACCCGTCGGGCGGCTCGACGCCCGTGCGTTCGGAGATCACGGAATATGCCGCCGCCACGGCGGGCCCGTGGCCGGCGCGGTTGGGCGACAACCTCCAGGGTTTGATGAACCACGACCAGACCGAAACGGTTTCACCGGTCCGGAAACGGACCTTGCAACAGGACGGCGATTCATACCTGTGGGAGGTGGCACCGGGCAGCTTCGACGCGTTCGCCCGGCCGCTGACCGTCGTTCGCGGTGGCGGCATAGCGGGGCAGGCAAGCCGCACCGAGCGCACCGCGTATGCCGACAACCTGGCGTACTGGGTACTGGGCCAGACGGGCAAGGTCGAGGTGATCGAGGGCGCGCAAGCGACGCCGGTATCCGAGACGATCTTCGACGCCCTGGCCAGGCCGATCGAGCGCCGGAGCTTTGGGCGTGCCGTGATGACCTACGGGTGGAACGGAGGCGACCTGGCGTCGTTCACCGATGGCAATGCCCACACCACCACGCTGGGAAACTACCGTCGCGGCATTCCGCAGAGCGTGACCTATCCCGATACGCGCACCCAGACAGCCGTCGTCGACGACTTCGGGCAGGTGGTGTCGGCGACCGATCAGCGTGGCGTGAACACGGCTTACCACTACGACGGCATCGGCCGGCTGACCCAGACCGACTACCAGGCGGAGTCGAACGGCAAGACCTGGGCGTCCAAGGTGTTCGCCTATGAGTTCGTCGGTGACGAGCCCGGCATCGCCGGCGTGCATTGGCGGCGGACCGTTACGCAGTTCGACCGTGCGGAGATCAAACGCTTCGACGCCTTGCTGCGACCGCTCTCCACCGAGCAGCGGCGCGCTTCGGACGGGGCCCTTGCCATCACCACCCTGGCCGCCTACGACTGGCGCGGTAACCAGCGCTACGCTTCGTACCCGATCGCCGGGTCGGCGCCCTACGGGGACACCGCGGAAGGCGTGCGGCACACCTTCGACGCTCTCGGGCGGGAGATCAGCGTGGCACGCGATGCGGGCAGCGATGGCGTGCTTACCACGGGAACGGCCTACCTCAGCGGTGCGCGTCGCAAGATCACCGACCCGCGCACGAACGAGACCATCACGACGTTCCAGGTGTTCGATGCGCCTTCCTACGAGCAGCCGCTTCGGGTGCAGGCGCCGGAAGGCGTGGAACAGGTCATCGACCGCAACATCTATGGCGAGGTGGGAGCCATCCATCAGCTGGCCGGCGATCCGCGCGGTAGCAAGCAATACGTGTACGACGCGTTCCATCGCGTGTGCCGGGTGATCGAGCCGGAGACGGGCAACACCGTGATGCAGTATGACGGTGCGGACAACGTGGTGCAGACCGCGCGGGGTATCGCCGTGACCGGCACGGGCTGCCTGCCCGCTGCTGACATGCCGGCTGGCGCCACCGTGGTGCGTGGTTTCGACGCCATGAATCGGCTGACGTCGGTGTCGTATCCCGACGGGTCGCCCTCGGTCACGATGACGTATGACGGCCTCGGCAACCCGGAAACCGCGCAGGCCGGTTCGGACACCGTCTGGTCGTATGCTCGCAACCATATGAACCTGATGACCCTGGAGCGGCTACAGGTCGACGGGCGGCAGTGGGACATCGGCTACGACTACGACGCCAAGGGCGCGTTGGCCTCCATCACGTATCCCGACGGCAAGGTCGTGCCTTATGCACCGGACGCGCTGGGTCGTTCCACGCAGGCGGGCACGTATGCCACGGCGGTGAGCTACTACCCCGACGGAAATCTCGAATCGTTCGCGTTCGGCAACGGGGCGGCGTACACCTCGACCGAGAACGGCCGGAAGTCGCTGCAAGACTTCAGCTATGGCACGGCGGGTTCGCCGGTCATCGATCAGGCGCTGGCGTACGACCCGGCAGACAACATCCTCAGCATCGTCGATAGCGTGAACACGCAGCGCAGCAAGGCGTTCACGTACGACGCCCTCAATCGCCTTGCCACGGCCGAGTCGTCGCTGTGGGGCAAGGACACCTACCACTACGACGTACTGAACAACATCACGGGCGTCGACACGCTCAGTGGCGGCGCGACGACCGGTCGTGTCTACAACTATGGGGCCAGCAACCGCCTGGACTCCATCACCACCACGGCTGGCGTGACCACGACCTACGGCTACGACGTGCGCGGCAACGTGACGAACCGCGGGAGCCAGGTGCTGGCATTCGACCTGGCCGATCGCCTCAGCGGCATTGCCAGCATCGCGAACTACGCGTACGACGCGAACGGCCGGCGCGTGAAGCAGACCTCTACCGGGGCGCTGCTGCCGAAGTACTCGGCGTATAGCGCCTCGGGTCAGCTGATGTGGGAATACAACCCGGCCTCGCAGAAAGCCAAGGACTATATCTACCTCGGCAAGAAGCTGGTGGCCTCGGCCGAGAACGTGCAGGAGACGCTGCTCGGGTTCGTAGCGGGCGTGACCCAGAGTGGCCTGACCGCGACACTCAACGGTTGGGCCTGCTCGCAAGGGTCGACGAACGCCGTACCCGTGGAGGTCTTCATTGGGGGCCCCGCCGGTACGGGCACGTCGATGGGAGCTCCCGTGCTTGCCAACAAGCCGAGCAGTACGACGGATACCGCCGCGTGTGGCACCGCCGGCACGGCCTACGGCTTCGCCATCGTCATTCCGGAAGCGACACGGCTCGACCACGCCGGCGCCCCGATCTATGTCGTGGCGCATTCGAACATCGGCGGGCCAGACAAGCAGCTTGCGAACTCGGGCGTGCCGATCGTGCCCGCGTCGGCCTCGGCGCCCAACACCCCGGCAAGCATCAGCGCCGCTGTGTCAGGCGATCTTGCGTCCATCACGGTCAGCTGGGCCGCGTCTTCGCGCACCACGGCTTACCAGGTGGAGAGGCAGTACAACGGCGGGGCCTGGACCGCGGTGTACACCGGCTTGAATCTCTCCACGGTGGTGAGCAACCCGGCTGACGGTACCTGGACCTTCCGGGTGCGTGCCTGCGTCACCGTGAATTGCAGCGTCGAGAAGGTATCGAACACGGTCACAGTGGCACATATCCCGCCCGCGCCTGCCACGATCTCCGTGCCCGCGACGAGCAACGGCCCCATCACCGTATCCTGGTCGGCGGCAACCTACGCCACGTCGTATCAGCTCGAGCAAAGCGCCAATGGCGGTCCTTGGAACTCAGTGTACGCGGGCCCGGCAACGTCGACGGCCTTCAGTGTCGGATTCACTGGAACCTACACCTATCGCGTGCGCGGCTGTAACGGAAGCAGTGGATGCGGACCCTACAAGGCCAGCGGCGGCGTGGCGGTCACGATTGCGCCGAGTGCCGCCCCTTCCATCAGTGCGCCGGCGACGGTCAATAACGGCGCATGGAGCGTGAACTGGACGGGCGTGTCGGGCGCTGCCAGCTACGCGCTGTATGAACGGTTTAACGGTAATGGCTGGACACTCGTGCAGAACAACGCCTCGGGCGTGTGGTCGACGGCGGGGCGGGGTGATGGCTCGTACGCCTATTACGTGACCGCGTGCAACGCGGGCGGGTGTGGTCCCAATAGTGCAGTTGTGACGGTAACGGTGACCAACATTCCGCCGCCTCCCGCCACCGTCCAGAGCGTGAACGGATTCAGCGGTAGCCGGGAAACCCTCACGATCCAGTGGAGCGCATCGACCGGGGCGACCCGCTACGAGGTGCACTGCCGGCAAACCGGGCAGGTTTGGTACGTGAATGCACCCACTACCAAACAGCTCGTCGAAACGGGGCCCGTAGGCGAGATTCCCCTCTACGGATACGAAGTGCGCGCATGCAACGCTGTGGGGTGCTCGGCATGGAATTGAGAAAGAATGGGGTGAATGCATCGAGAACAGAGCCAAGTACGGCACTAGGCAAAACAAAGGGAGAGACATTTGCCGTAACTACCGACATGAAAAAATGGAAGGGAGGTCAGTGCCAGTGTACGGCTTACACCGCGTTGATATGGAAATTGACCATGACGTCGAAGACGAGTATCCGCAGTCAAGTCCTTACGCTCCTTCTACTTGTACTCGCATCAGGAGCAAGTGCGGGAGAAACGGTTACCTATTACTACACAGATCAACAGGGCACGGTGCTTGCTACCACCGATGCAACTGGAGCTGTCCTCTCTGCCTCGGACTATCGGCCCTACGGAGCTCGGGTATTTGGCACTCCCGAGGCGGGTCCGGCATACACAGGGCATGTGAACGATCCAGGCTCGGGTCTCATATATATGCAGGCGCGCTACTATGATCCGGATTCCGGTCGCTTTCTAAGCATCGATCCCGCTGCGGCCCGTGCTGGGGAAATCC
Organism: Luteibacter sp. HAY1-4A; assembly: GCF_056755355.1. NCBI lineage: Bacteria > Pseudomonadati > Pseudomonadota > Gammaproteobacteria > Lysobacterales > Rhodanobacteraceae > Luteibacter > Luteibacter sp. HAY1-4A. The sequence continues at coordinate 1,501 of NZ_JBNDHZ010000031.1, read as the reverse complement.
AAGCATTTGGTCGCTACGCCTATGCTGACGGAAATCCGATCACTAACATCGATCCTGATGGCCGCTCGGCGTGTCCTGGGCAAAGAAGTTCCGTATGCATCCAGGCCGACACCTACGTCGCGAGCAGGTCGACAGGTCAGACAGTTGTTGCATCGCAAGCGGTCCGGGAGGCTATGGTTTCTGGCAAGGGTGTTGTTGCGGTGGGACCTGGGGGGACAAAAGAAAAAATTGGTTTTGTCACGCCATCTGGCCAGGGCGGCTATAGTGTTTCGCTCGCGTCAGATGCGACGACCTCGCGTACGTCCAGGACGGACTCCGCATCGGCAACCAAACCGGAGAATGCAGTAGCGGTTATTCATGGGCACATCGACGGACGCTCGGACGGTGTGGTGAGCCCAGCCGACGCGCTGCCGATATCACGAGGATTGCCCAATGGGGTCGTAAGTCAAGGGCGTGTTGGCGTAACAGAGATCGTGAACGGTCGTCTTCAGTTTCAGATGGTCGATGGTCGCATGTCGAGACACGAGTCAGATGCCCTGCAAAAAAGTCTGGATAAACAGCAGGTGGCCCCAGAATTCATGAAAGAGGGAGATTGAAGTGTGTAGGCAACTGATCCTGCTGATCTCATCGATACTCCTTGCTTCCTGCATCCAGCCAAAAAATCCTCGACACGATCCGGATCCGCAAATGATCGAGATCCTTGCTCGGCCCGATGCATTCGATGGAAAGACTGTTACCGTCGAGGCCTGGATCAGTTTGGCTGACGAGGACCACAATTTGTGGCTTGGGGCGGGTGATCACGAGCAGTGGAATACCCGTCACTGCATATCGTTGACAAGGTACGACGACGTTACCCAGCCTTCATCTTTCAATGGGAGGCGCGTCCGCGCGACTGGCGTTGTACGAAAAGACGCGTCCCAAGGGGGGCGAGTTGTCCGCTTGGGCGCTTGCCGCGACCTAGCCCTTGAGTTGCTCAATGTGGTGGCGGCTCCATAACTCATGCAGTAGGCCCCCGACAGCGCTAAGATGCGGCCTGTTGCGCCAGCCCGGCAGGGGGCGCTGTCGTCAGGGGATTCCAATGAACCGCATTTACCATCTCGTGTGGAACGGGGCGCTGCGCGTCGTGCAGGTGGCTTCGGAGCTGGCTTCGTCGCAGGCCGGTGGCCGTGCCGCGGTCGAGGCGCCGTCGCCGCGCCGCCGGTCGTTGTGGACGGCGCTGGCTGCCGTCGGCCTTTGCGCCACCGCGTCGCCCGTCTTCGCGCAGGTTTGCACCGTGGCGGATGTCACCGCGTGCAGCGCGCAGGGCGGCGTCGGCTTTGGCGATCGCCCCGGCATCGGCGGTGCGGGTAACGGGCAGGGCGGCGGGAGCAACATACTCATCAACACCACCCTGACGCCGGAGCCGGGCGAGCTGCCGTCGAACGGGGGCGGCGGCCAGGGGGCCACCGGCAACCGCGATGGCACGCCCGGCGGTACGGGTGGCGGCCTGTCTCTTATACAC
>NZ_JBNDHZ010000030.1:0-58798 GCF_056755355.1 Luteibacter sp. HAY1-4A | reverse complement strand
CACAGAGTAGAGCGTCGGCAGCGCCACATCTGAAAAACCGACCGGTTCGGGGGGCGGGGGCGGCGTTTCCACGGCCGGCGGAGGACGACGCGCCGGCTCGACGAAGCGGACTTCCAGCACGTCGTCGCGATCGAACACCGGCGCATAGCCAACCAGCAGCCGCGGCGCCATTTCGTAGCGAACCACCAGCACAAGACCGATGTGCAGGATGATGGCGGCCACCATCGCAAGGATGCGCAGCACCCGCTCGCGCGGGGGCGGGCGACGGCCGATGTCGTGCAGGGTAGCGAGCGTGGCGGCATCGATGGGTACGAGGCCACGCGCGCGCGACGAATCCTCCGGCTGCAGCCGGTGGGGTTCGACGAATGGCGGTGGCGCCTTGCCGGGATATTGCACGCTGCGGTGATCCTGTGGCCCGCGTGGGAAAAGTCGAACAGCATAGCGGCGGTCCGCTAAACCCAGCGTAAGCCCCCGCCCGTCAGACCGTGCCCGTTCGGGAAGATTCCCGGCCCCTCTTGATTCCGGCTTCGGGAAGGAGAAGGCTTGGGGTCCGGGCAGAGCACCCCAACGAGGAGGGTCGCATCGTGTCGCCATCCACGGAACGCATCCGCAGCCTGGCCCTCGCCGGCCACGCCGGCACAGGCAAGACCACGCTGTTCGAAGCCATGCTCCACGCGGGGGGCGCGCTGACCGGCATCGGCAGCGTCGAACGCGGCAATACCGTTTCCGATACCGATCCCATGGAAAAGACGCGAGGCCACTCGATCGATGCGGCGGTCGCGTCCATCGAGCGAAACGGGTTTCGCATCCACTTGATCGACACCCCCGGCTACGCCGACTTCCGCGGTCCCGCCCTGGCGGCGATGGACGCGGCGGACACCGTGGCCATCGTCGTCAACGCCGCGAACGGTATCGAGCACGGTACCCGCAGCATGATGGCGCACGCGAAGGAGCGCGGCCTCGCGCGCATCCTCATCGTCAACCGCATCGATGCCGAAGGCGTGGACCTGCCGGCGCTGGTGGACGACCTGCGCGAGGAGTTCGGCAACGAATGCCTGCCGCTCAACCTGCCCGCATCGAAGGGCCGGTCGGTGCGCGACGCCTTTTTCCAGACGGCGGGAGACACCGACTTCTCATCGCCGGGCGAAGCCCACCAGCGGATCATCGACCAGGTGGTGGAGATCGACGACGACGTAATGGAGCATTACCTGGAAGCAGGCGAGTCCTCCCTCACTCCCGCCGAGATGCGCGACGCGCTGGAACATTGTCTGCGTGACGGCCACCTGGTGCCCATCGTCTTCACCAGCGCGCGCGAGGGCGTCGGCGTGAACGAGTTGCTGGACCTCGTGGAGCGCATCCTTCCCTGCCCCAGCGAAACGAATCCGCCGCCTTTTCGCGATGCCGACGGAACGCCGTTCGCCGTGAGCGCCGACGCGGGCAAGCACGTAGTCGCGGACGTCTTCAAGATCGTCAACGATCCCTTCGTCGGAAAACTCGGCGTTTTCCGCGTGTGGCAGGGCACGGTGCGCAAGGATTCACAACTGTTCGTCGACGACGGACGCAAGCCGTTCAAGGTCGCCCACCTGTTCCGCCTGAAAGGGCGCGAGCATGTGGAAGTGGATGAAGCGCTGCCGGGCGACATCGCCGCTGTCGCGAAGATCGAGGACATCCACTTCGACGCCGTGCTGCACGACGCGGCCGACGAAGGCCGCATCCACCTGGAGCCTTCCTCCTTTCCCGCTCCGATGTATGGACTTGCCGTCGAGCCCGCCCACAAAGGCCAGGAACAGAAGTTGTCGCAGGCCCTCACGAAACTCGCCGAGGAAGACCCGTGCTTTCGCGTCGAGCACCACAAGGAATTGAACGAGACGGTGATACGCGGCCTCTCGGACCTGCACTTGAAGCTGATGCTCGAGCGGATGAAGTCGCGCTACGACGTGGACGTGATCACTCATCCACCGCGCATCGCCTATCGCGAGACGATCGGGGCGGGCGCGGAGGGCCACCACAGGCACAAGAAGCAGACCGGCGGTGCCGGCCAGTTCGGCGAAGTGTTCCTGCGCGTCGAACCGTTGGAGCGAGGCACGGGGTTCGTCTTCGATGACGAAACCAAGGGTGGCGTGATCCCGGGTCAGTTCATGCCCGCCATCGAGAAAGGCGTGCGCCAGGCGCTCGATACGGGAGCGATCGCCGGGTACCCCATCCAGGATGTGCGCGTCGTCGTCTACGACGGCAAGCACCACCCCGTGGATTCGAAGGAAGTGGCCTTCATCAGTGCCGGGCGCAAGGCGTTCCTCGACGCCGTGTCGCGCGCGCGCCCGCAGGTACTGGAGCCGGTGGTGGACCTGGAGGTGTCGATCCCCGATCACTACGTGGGCGACGTTACCGGGGGCCTCGCGTCGAAACGCGCGCAGATCATGGGCACCGATTCGTTACGTGGCGGCGAGACGCTCATCAAGGCACGCGTGCCGCTGGCGGAACTGGTCGACTATCCGACACAGCTGAAGGCGATGACGGGTGGGCTGGGACGGTACGCGATGGAGTTCAGCCATTACGACGCCGTGCCCCCGGGTGTGCAGAAGCGCCTTTCCGAGGCCTGGAAGCCGAAGGCGGAGGAAGACTGAGGAGCCTTCCCCCGCCGCGGCGGGATGGATCACGCTGCCAGGGTTTCGATCAGCGCATTCGTGAACGCGGGAATGTCGTCGGGCTTGCGGCTGGTGATGAAGTTGGCGTCCTTCACCACCTCGCTGTCCTCCCACTTCGCGCCGGCGTTCTCCAGGTCCTTTCGCACCGACGGCCAGGAGGTGACCTTGCGGTCCTTCACCAGGCCCGCGTTGATGAGGGTCCACGGACCATGGCAGATCGCCGCCACCGGCTTGCCGGCCTCGGCGAACTGCTTCACCAGGCCCAGCACCTTTTCATCGGTACGCAGCTTGTCGGGATTGATGACGCCGCCCGGCAGCACGACGGCGTCGTAGCGGCCGGCATCGGCCTTGTCGAGGTGCACGTCCACCGCGACTTCCTGGCCCCAGTCCTTCTTGTCCCAGCCCTTGATGCGGGACGCATCGCCCGGCGCGATCACGTCGACCGTGGCGCCGGCTTCCTCGAGGAGCCGCTTGGGCTCGGTAAGCTCGGACTGTTCGAATCCGTCGGTGGCGACGACCGCCACGCGGCGGCCATCGAGTCGTTTGTTCGCCATGGAGAAACTCCTTGGGGGAAGGTTCCGCACAGCTTGGTCGGCGGGCCATCAGGGTGATGTCGCGATGGCGTCGGCGGCCCGTGGGCAAAGGTGAAGGCGGGATCAGTCCGCCTTCTTGCGCTTCGGCTTCAGCATGGTGCCGATGCACTTGGGCGAACCGCAGCGGCAAGCCCAGATCTTCTTCAGCCGGGCCGTATGCGGCATGTCCAGCGTAATGCCGTAGTCGTAGACCAGCTCTTCGCCGGGCGCGATGTCGCGGATGGCCTCGATCAGCACGCGGTCGTGCTTGGACGGCTTTCCTTCCACGGCTTCCTCGATGAGGGCCTGGCAGTTCGGATCGCAACCGTGGTTGATCCAGCGGGCCACGTTGCCGTGGCTGTTGCCGTCGACGATGTAGCGTTCGTTGAGCGTGAAGAGGAACGTGTGCCCCGTTTCGCCGCCGTCGCCATAGCGTTTGTCGGCCTGCGCATGGGTAATGCGGTCGCCCTTGTATTCGATGATTTCCTCACCGGCCTTGATCGGTGCGGTGGCGAAGACGCCATTTCCATGGATGGGCGAACGTCGTGCGGCGATGCGTCGGGTCATTGTGAAATCGGATGCGAAGGAATAATCCCGGATGATGCCTGCTCGCCCGCCGCTTGGGAACCGCGTTTGAAACGCATGGCTCGCGCGCACGCCCCGCCGGGCGCTACCATCGAACGACCGTTCGACCTTCAAGGGCACTCACCGGAAGCCATGGGAATGACTCCGATCGTCCGTCATCCGCTCGTCCGCGCCGCGCTGGTCGCGGGCGTCGCTCTCCTCGCTGCCTGCGGCCCCGCCAAGAAAAGCGTGTTTCCGCCCGCGGTCACCCTGCAGGAAGTGGCCGCGAAGCCCGGCGGCCCATGGCACGTCACCCTGCGCATCCGGAACAACAGCTACGGCGGCATGTCGTTCGACACCTTCCAGGGCACGCTCCGGGTAGGCGACCTGGGCGGTGTGCTGCTGGACGCGAAGATCGACCAGGACATTCCCTCCTTCGCCGCCGACGTCGCCACGATCGACCTGCTGCCGACGCCGGAGATGTCGAAGGCGCTTGCCGAACTCGCCACCAAGGGCAGCTCCGGTGCCCTGCCCTACAGCATCGACGGAAGCATCACCGCCACGCCGGAGAAGGAAAAGGAATCGCACGCCTATCCCGTGCGCGGCAAGAGCTGGCTCTCGCCGGTGCCCGGCATTCCCGACACCTATCGCTCGCCCTGACCCCTGCCACCGACCGTCGCACAGGATTCACCATGACGCTTTACAAAGCCCCGCTCGACGACATGCGTTTCGCGCTCTACGACGTACTTGGCGCCGAGGCCGTGCTCGGCCGCCTGGAGGGTGGCGAGGCGCATACGCGCGACCTCATCGATGCCGTGCTGGACGAGGCCGCCCGCTTCAACGAGCAGGTGCTGGCCCCGTTGAACGCCTCCGGCGACGCCGAGGGCTGCCACTACGACAAGGAAACCGCCACCGTCACTACACCGGCAGGCTTCAAGGAGGCCTACCGCCAGTACGCGGAAGGCGGCTGGGCCGGCCTCACGGCACGCGAGGCATTCGGCGGACAGGCGCTGCCCGCGGTAGTGGGCGCGCTCACAAAGGAAATGATCGACTCGTCCAACCTGGCCTGGGGCATCTACCCGCTGCTGTCGCACGGGGCCACCGATGCGCTGGAACACCATGGCGACGACTGGCAGAAGGACGTGTTCCTGAAGCCTTTGGTGGAAGGCCGTTGGACCGGCACCATGTGCCTCACCGAGCCGCAGGCCGGTTCCGACCTCGGTCTGCTGAAGACGCGTGCCGAGCCGAACGGCGACGGCAGCTACCGGGTCACCGGCACCAAGATCTTCATCAGCGCGGGCGAACACGATTTCGCCGAGAACATCGTGCATCTCGTGCTGGCGCGACTGCCCGATGCACCCGCCGGCAGCCGCGGCATTTCCATGCTGGTGGTGCCCAAGTTCAAGGTGGGCAAGGACGGCAGCATGGGCGAGCGGAACGCCGTCGCCGCGGGGGCCATCGAGCACAAGATGGGCATCAAGGGCTCGGCCACCTGCGTCATGAACTTCGACGACGCCGAGGGCTGGCTCATCGGTCCCCCGCACAAGGGCCTGATGGCGATGTTCACCATGATGAACGCGGCGCGCCTCGCCGTGGGCATCCAGGGGCTTGCCGTCTCCGAGCGCGCGCTGCAGAACAGCCTCAATTACGCACGCGAGCGCCTGCAGATGCGTGCGCTGTCCGGCCCGAGGCTTCCCGACAAGCCGGCCGATCCGCTCACGGCCCACCCGGACGTGCGGCGCATGCTCCTGACGCAACGCGCGTTCGTGGAAGGCGGCCGTGTGCTTGCCGCCTACGCGGCCTTGCAGGGCGACATCGAAGCGCGCGCTCCGGACGCACAGGAGCGCAAGACGGCCGGCGAGTTGCTCTCGTTCCTCATTCCGATCGCGAAGGGCCTGCTGACCGAGGCGGCGCAGGAATGCACGAAGGAGGCGCTGCAGATTTTCGGCGGGCACGGCTACATCGCCGAGCACGGCATGGAACAATTCGTGCGCGACGCACGCATCATCACGCTGTACGAAGGCACCACGCAGATCCAGGCGCTGGACCTGCTCGGGCGCAAGATCATGCAGCTGCAGGGCGCCGGCCTGAAGCACTTCCTCGGCGAAATCTCCGCCTTCTGCCAGGCCAACCAGGCCAACGATGCCGTGAAGGCCTTCGTGGGCCCGCTGGCGGTGGCAGCGAAGGCCTGGGGCGACCTCACCCAGGCCGTGGCGCAGACGGCCCAGGCGAATCCGGAGGAACTTGGCGCCGCGGCGGTCGACTACCTGTACTTCTCCGGTTACGTCACGCTCGCGTACTTCTGGGCACGCAGCGTGCTGGCCGCGGAAGGCTCGCGCCTGTCACCGGAGCGGCGCCAGGCCAAGCGCGACACGGCCAGTTTCTACTTCGCCCGCATCCTGCCGCGCATCCACGTGCACAAGGCCGCGATCGAAGCCGGGGTGGCCACCTTGCCGGAAATCCTCTGAAAGGCGGGACTTTCCCCCGCCCGCGCGAAGGTGTAGAAAAAGGCTCTGCACGGACCTTCGACCGAGACGGTGCCCGATACGATGAGTGATTCCCCGTTCCTGATCCGTCTCGCCGAGAGCGACGACGACGAATTCATCCTCGGCCTGCTCCACCGTTTCGTCGACTTCCCGCTTCCAAACGGGCGCACGCGCGCCGACTGCCTGAGGGGCATCGAGACCGACCTCGTGAAGCACCTCGACGAGCAGCCGTCGAACAGCTACATCTTCGTCGCGGAGAACGAGGATGGGGAGCCTGTCGGTTTCGTCCATCTGCAAAAGACGAAGGACTTCTTCACCCATCGCGACAACTGCCACATATCTGACATCGCGGTGGCGGAAGAATTCGAAGGTGCGGGCGCCGGCAAATTCCTGCTCGACCATGCCTACGCATGGGCCAAGGAACACCGCTGCCAGTTCGTCACGCTGGCGGTATTCCCCGGCAACGAGCGAGCTCGCGAGATGTACGCGAAGCACGGCTTCGACACCGACCTGATGCGCCTGGCCAAGCCGGTACGATGAGGTTGTGGGAGCCGGCTCTGCCGGCGATCCCGCGGTAGCGGGCAAGCTTGCCGCTGACGCCCGTCGCCGCTGAAGCGGCTCCCACACAAAGCACACAAAAAAAGCCGCCCGAGCAAGGGCGGCTTTCCTCGGCATGGGAAACCCGAAGGCTCAGGACTTCGCCGTCGCCGCTTCCTGCTGCTCGCGGGCGTCGAGGCGCGCGGCCATGCGGTCGATGTTCGCCAGCGACACGAGGTGCGCGTAGATCCAGCCGAGCGCGCCTTCGCGCAGGAATTCCTGGGCGGTCTTCTCGTCGAGGGCGCGCAGCTTTTCCTCGTTGATGACGAAGAGGCCGTTGAGGTTGATGCCCTTGCCTTCCTTCTGCAGGGTGATGGTGCGCGGCTCGAGCAGGTCGTGCTCGCGCAGCTTGCCCATGAACCACTGCGTGCGGGCCACGTGGTCCTGGAATTCGCCCAGGAAGTTCACGGCGTTCGTAAGGGCCGGCGCATCGGTGCCGTCCTCGTTGAACAGGCGCTCGCCTTCCTCGTTGTTGAAGCCTTCATAGGCCTCGTCGAGGAACACGGTGAAGTCGTCGCCTTCCGTGCCCGCCGGCTTCTCGGCCAGCACGAACGGATAGCGGCGCACGAAAGCGGGGATGTAGATGCCCTGCTCCCAGAAACCGTTGTCGCCGACGAGCAGGTTCTCGCCCTGGCGCAGGCCCAGGAGGGCCATCGGACCGGCTTCCTCCATGGAGTTGCCGGCGAAGAGGATCGGGAAGTCGCGCGCGGCGGGTGCGAACTCGACGCCCGTGAGCGGGACGGAGTGCGCGGCGGCGGCGAAACGGATGTTGTTCACGGCCTTGAGACGCAGGTCGCGGTGGGCGGTGCGGTTCAGCGGAACCGGACGCTCGTAGAAAAGCACTTCTGCCACTGTGTAACCCTCATGGACCCGTCGGACCTGGGAAGCCACCCCGGCCCCCCTTCCAAACCCGCCGGGCTCGAATGCGAACCCCCACTATAGCAGTGGCCGGTGACAGTAAAAGCCCCGCAAGAACCATACCTGCCGAATGCTTTTCCTTCGCGATTATCGGCTATGCTCGGGCCAAAGCCCCTACCAGGGGCCCGGGTCGGACAGCCGATCCGCACGGAGTTCGGCTTGCTGGAACGCTCTTTCGCTTATGTGAAGGACGAGACACGATGACGATGGAAGTGCTCCAAGAAGACCTGCCGAGGGTGACCGCGCTGCATGCGACGCGGGTGCTGTCCCTCGATGCGGCGGGTCGCATCCTGGACTGGATCAGTTGGCAGGACGCCGTCTGCCTTTATGTCCGGGGCGTGGTCGCCTGGACCCTCGGCGACCCCTGCGTCACCGTCCGTGGCGGCATCAGCCGGGCCAGCGGCCTGCGCAGCAGCCTCGAACTGCACCCGATCGTGGCCAGCACGGGCCACTGCCGCGAACACGCCATCGACCCGGCGCCGGCCCTCACCAATACCGCCCTCTTCGCCCGTGACCGGCACATCTGCCTGTACTGCGGACACCAGTACACCCGGCACGAACTCACTCGCGACCACGTGGTCCCCCTGTCGAAAAAGGGTGCCGACGAGTGGGAGAACGTGGTCAGCGCCTGCCTTGCCTGCAACCTGCGTAAGAGCAACCGCACGCCGCAGCAGGCCAATATGCCGCTGCTGGCCGTGCCCTACCGCCCGAGCTGGGTGGAGCACCTGATCCTCTCCAACCGCAATATCCTGGCGGACCAGATGGAATTCCTGGTGAGTCACCTGCCGCGGGACCGCCGGCCGGCCTGAAGCGGCCCCGCGGCGTCTCGCCGCATGGCGCGATCCACAGATTTCGAAGCCGGCAGGCCTTCGCCACCGGCCGTTCACCGTTTGTCCCTTGCCCCGCCCCGTCCGTCGGCGAACAATACGGAAATGACCGACCTTTCCCGCTACCCCTATCTGGCGCAGATCGATTCGCCGGAGGACCTCCGGCGCTTTCCGGTGGACGAACTGCCGGCCATCGCCGACGAACTGCGCCGCTACCTTATCGAGGCCGTCGCCTCGTCGGGCGGCCATTTCGGCGCGGGGCTTGGCGTCGTGGAGCTCACCGTGGCCCTGCACCACGTGTTCGAGACACCGCACGACCGGCTGGTCTGGGACGTCGGCCACCAGTGCTATCCGCACAAGATCCTGACCGGGCGTCGTGACCGCATCACGACGATCAAGAAAAAGGACGGCCTGGCGCCGTTCCCGCGTCGCGAGGAAAGCGAATACGACACCTTCGGCGTCGGCCATTCCTCCACGTCCATCTCTGCCGCCCTCGGCATGGCCCTGGCGCTCCAGCGCCGCGGCGACCCGCGCAAGGTGGTGGCCGTGATCGGCGACGGCGCGATGACCGCCGGCATGGCGTTCGAGGCCCTGAACCACGGCGGCGACATCGAGCCGAACATGCTGGTGATCCTCAACGACAACGGCATGTCGATCAGCGAGAACGTGGGCGCGATGACGAAGATGATGGCGCGCGCCATGTCCAGCCGCACGCTCAATGCCTGGCGCGAACGTGCGAAGAAGGCGATGCCGCGCGAATCCTTGTTCGGGCGCTTCTTCAAGCGCTGGGAGGAACACGCCAAGGGCATGTTCGTGCCGTCCACGCTGTTCGAGGAGCTGGGCTTCCACTACACCGGTCCCATCGACGGCCACAACATGGCCCAGCTGGTGAACGCGCTGGAAACCGTGAAGGCCCTTCCCGGCCCGCAACTGCTCCATGTGATGACCACCAAGGGCAAGGGTTACGAGCCCGCGGAGAAGGCGCAGATCGAATACCACGCGGTCGGCCCGTTCGACCCCGTGGCCGGCCTCGTGAAGAAAGGCGCGCCGGCCAAGCCCACCTATACCGACGTGTTCAGCGACTGGCTCTGCGACATGGCCGCGGCGGACGAGCGGCTGCTCGGCATCACGCCCGCCATGCGCGAGGGTTCCGGTCTTGTCCGCTTCTCCAAGGAATACCCGCAGCGGTATTTCGACGTGGCGATCGCCGAACAGCATGCGGTGACGCTTGCCGCCGGCATGGCCGTCGAGGGCGCGAAGCCGGTGGTGGCCATCTATTCCACCTTCCTGCAACGCGCCTACGACCAGGCCATCCACGACGTGGCCCTGCAGAACCTCGACGTCACCTTCGCGATCGATCGCGCGGGCGTGGTCGGCCCGGATGGCGCTACGCATTCCGGCAGCTTCGACCTGTCGTTCATGCGCTGCCTGCCGAACATGGTGATCATGGCACCGGCCGACGAGAACGAGTGCCGCACCATGCTCAGCACCGGCTTCCACTACAACGGCCCGGCCGCGGTGCGCTATCCGCGTGGCACCGGCCCCGGCACGAAGCTGGCCGAGACGCTGGGAACCTATCCGATCGGCAAGGCCGAGGTGCGTCGCCGCGGCCACCACGGACTGGCGATCCTGTCGTTCGGCACCATGCTCGCCCCCGCCGCCGTCATCGCCGCCGAAGTCGACGCCACGCTGGTGAACATGCGCTTCGTGAAACCGCTGGACGAGGAATTGATCCTCGAACTCGCACGCACGCACAAGGCCTTCGTCACGATCGAAGACAACGCCATCGCCGGCGGTGCCGGCGCCGGTGTGGCCGAGTGCCTGGCGGCCCACGGCATCACGCTGCCGATCCAGCACCTGGGCCTCCCCGACGTGTACCTCGAGCACGGCAGCCGCGAGGAAGTGCTCACGATGGCCGGCCTCGACCTGCCGCAGATCCGTGAGGCGATCCGCAAGCGCTTTTCGCAGTTCTGCGCGTCGCCGGTGGCGAGCGCGGGTTGATGCTCAGTCGGCCCGCGCTCCGGTCACACGGTCGCGGGCTTCGAGATCTTGCGCAGTGAACGCATGGGAAAGGCCCGCACCGACGAAGATGTCGCGTACTGCCGCCCCCTGATTCCAACCGTGCTCCACGAGCAGCCAACCGCCGGATACCAGCCGCGCGGCACCGCTGGCGATACGGCGAATGTCGTCCAGACCGTCAGGCCCGGAGGCAAGCGCCGAGGCTGGCTCGAAACGCAGATCGCCTTCGCCCAGATGCGGATCGCCGGCTTCCACGTAAGGTGGATTGCTCACGATCAGATCGAAGCGTTGCTCGTCGAGCGCGGCATACCAGTCGCTTTCCAGCATGACGACGCGCTGCAGGCCGAGACGAACCGCATTGCTCATTGCAACCGCAAGAGCCGACGCGCTCGCGTCGACCGCGACGACCGACGCGTCCGGGCGCTCGTTTGCTATGGCCAGGGCGATGGCACCGCTGCCGGTACCGAGGTCGAGCACGCTCCCGCCCTTGGGCAGGCGCTCGAGGGCCAGTTCGACCAAAAGCTCGGTCTCCGGGCGAGGTATCAACGTCGCCGGCGTCACCTCGAGCGGCAGCGACCAGAAATCGCGGCGGCCCAGGATATAGGCCACGGGTTCGCCACCAGCGCGCCGCGCCAGCAAGGCGTCGAAACGTTCGATAGCCGCTGCCTCCGGCCGATCCTCGGCATGCGCAAAAAACCACGCACGATCCACGCCGAGCGCATGCGCCAGCAACAGCTCGGCTTCGAGCCGGTCGCCCAGCAGAAGGGCGGCCTTGCGCAAGATCGTACGGATATCGGTCATTCCGCCATTCTAGCGGCCCGCGCGCCTACAATCGCGCGATGCGCGCACCCGCCCTCCTCCTTTCCACCCTGCTGCTCGCCGGTTGCCACGCCACCTTCTTCGGCACGGTGAACGCGGTGCAGCCCAAGGAAGCTGTCGTCGCGCATCGCGACAACGTATTCGATGCGACCGACGGACTCTCGTTGGACGTCTATGCGCCCACTCATGCCGACCATGCTCCCGTCGTGGTGTATTTCTACGGTGGCGATTGGACGACCGGCAAACGGCAATGGTACCGATGGGTGGGCGAAGCGCTGGCCGCGCAAGGCATCGTCGCGATGATTCCCGACTACCGCCACTGGCCCGCCGTGCGAATGGACGGCTTCCTGCACGACGGCGCGGAAGCCGTCCGGTGGGCTCGCGACCACGCGGCGGCATTCGGTGGCGACTCGGCACGTCTCTTCGTGATGGGACACTCGGCAGGCGGGCATATCGCCGCGATGCTCGCGGTCGACAAGCAATGGCTTGGCACAGTGGGAATGAAACCCCGCGACCTCGCCGGGTTCATCGGTGTCGCCGGCGCGTACGATTTCCTGCCACTCGACGAACCGAGGTATGTCGCCATGTTCGGCGACCCGCCCGCAGAGCAGGCCAAGTCTCAACCGATCAACTTTGTCGATGGCGACGAACCGCCTGCACTACTGCTGCAAGGTGAAGAAGACACCGAAGTGTTCCCCTCCGAAGCCCTATCCATGGAAGGACGCTACCGCCAGATGGGCGAGCCTGTGGAGTTGAAGCTGTATCCGGGACTCGGACACGAATCGCTCGTCTTCGCCCTTGGTCCGCTGCATCGCAAGGCGCCGGTGATGCAGGATGTCGTTACATTCGTGCACCGACAATCGGCCACATCCCTTAAGACCGAAACAAACAATCCGGCCCCATATCTGTAGGAGCCGCTATAGCGGCGAGAGCGCGTCTCGCCGCTATAGCGGCTCCTACAGGGTGCGCCCGCGACGGGCGATAAAAAAGCCGGGCGATCGCTCGCCCGGCTCTTCGTTACACGCAGTGACGAAGGATCAGCGCAGGATGGCCTTCGGGTCCTGCTTGGCCTTCTGTGCGGAGCACAGGAGGATTTCCTCGCTGGTCTGCGCCAGGCCGCGCTCGGCACCGCTGATCTGGCCCAGGCGCGGCTTGAAGAACGCGTTCAGGCGATCTGCTTCTGCCTTCGAGCAACCATCGCCACCGGCGAGGGCCGGGAGCCGGCCGCCGGCGAAGCTGCCCGTGCGCTCCACGATCTTGTCGTAGTTCGCGAGGAACCACTGCCACATCTGCGTACGCGAGGCTTCCGAATCCCGGCCGCCGCGCAGCACCATCGCCATCTCGCCCACCTTCACGTCCTTGCCGAGCGCGAAGTCGCGAGCCTTGTTGGCCAGCGCCGGATCCTTGATCTCGGCGAGGGCCGACAGCATGGCGTTGCGCTTGGCCGGGTCCGAGGTCTTCGGAATTTCGGCGATCAGCGCGTCGACGGCCGGAGCACCACGCTCCTGCACCGCCACGCCCAGGGCGAAACCCAGCAGGTTGGAATCGGCGGCGTCGAGGTCGAGGTGACCATCCTTCGTCTTAAGCGCGGCATCGCCCTGCTTCAGGAGTTCGGCGCGAACTTCGGGCACGCCGATGTCCTTGTCGGTAAGGAACCCGGCCAGCACGGTGCGCGTGAGCGTGTCGTTGTCGGGTTCGCCGGCCTTCTTCCGATAGCCGAGTTCCTTCAGCTTCGGCAGGTAAGCATCGGTGGCCCACTTGCGCAGATGTTCGCGCTGGGCGTCCGTCTGCGCTTCGTTCGCGAGGATCCACTGGAAGGTGCCCATCGGTGCCGTGAACACCTCGCGGGTCTTCGACGCAGTGAGCGGCTTGTACGCAGCAAGCACGTCGCCGGCATCGAGGTCGCCGTGCTGGAAGCCGGCGCGAACCGCGTCGGCATAGGCCAGCTGCTCGGCATCGCTCAGGCTGCCCACGACCTTCGAGAGCGCGGCAAGGTCGGCCTTGCTCTGCGCGAAGCGATAGTAGCCGCGACCGTCGGCATTCGGCAGCACCCAGCTGTTCTTCGCCGCGCCGTCGAGCACCATCGTGCCCGTCGCCTTGTCGAACAGCTCGCACTTCACCTTATTGCCGCCGCCGTCGGTGCCGTAGCGCACGCACATCGGCACGCCCCACACACGGCTGGCATCGCCGGTGCTGCCCAGCGGCAGGTAACGGCTCTGGGCAAGATGGAGCACCGTCTTGCCGCCTTCGGTCTTCACCTCGGTGGCGACGTAGGGCACGCCGGACTGGTCGAGGAAGCTGCGGAAGGCCTTCTTGAACGCATCGCCCTGGCCAGCGGCCTCGGCGATGGCGTCGATCAGGTCGTCCGCCGTGGCGTTGGCGAACTTGTGCTTCTGGATGTAGGCACGCATGCCCTTCTGGAACACCGGATCGGTGACGTAGCCCTCGAACATGCCGAGGACGGCGGCGCCCTTCTGGTACGTGATGCCGTCGAACGCGGTCTCGATGTCGCCGTTGCCGGTGATCGGCTGGCGGATCTTGCGCGCGCTGACCAGGCTGTCGTTGGTCATCGCGCCCTGCGCACCGCGAACGCGGTCGAGATCGGCGCGATATTCCGGATGCACCTTCGTGGTGACCTTTTGCTGCATCCAGGTGGCGAACGCCTCGTTGAGCCAGAGGTCGTCCCACCATGCCATCGTGACGGTGTCGCCGGTCCACTGGTGGGCCAGCTCGTGCGCGTTGACGTTGAACGAGCCGCGTACGTACTGTGCGGCGGAATCCGGATCGATCAGCAGCAGCCAGTCGCGGAACGTGACCAGGCCGGCGTTCTCCATCGCGCCGGCGCTGAAGTCGGGCGCGGCGAGCAGGTCGAGCTTGTCGTACGGGTAACCGAAACCGTAGTAATCCTCGAGCGTGTGGATGATCGAGTTCGTCTCGCCCAGCACGTGCTGCATGCGATGGCCTTCGCCCTTGGCGGCGATGCCGCGCAGCGGCGTGGGCGTGGAGCGGTACTGGGTGGGCGTGATGTCCGGACCCTTGACCACGTCCCAGGGACCCACGGCGAACGCGACGAGGTAGGTCGGCAGCGGCTTGGTGGTGGAGAACGTGAGCGTCTTCCAGCCCGCGCCCGCCTTCTCTTCCTTGATCTGGGCGGTATTCGCCACGCCCTGGTCGTCGGAAGGAATCGTCAGGCTGATGTCGAACGGCACCTTGAACGAGGGCTCGTCGAAGCCCGGGAAGGCGTAACGCGCCGACACGGGCTCCATCTGCGTCATCGCATAGGGGACGCCTTCGTGCGAGACCTTGTACAGGCCTTGCAGCTGTTTGTTCAGCGGAGCGGTGAAGTCGATCGCAAGGGTGATCTCACCCTCGAGCTTCGCACCCAGGTCCACCTTGGCGACGCCTTCCTTCTCGGCGGCCACGGTGTACTTGCCCTCGTGCTTCTTGCCCGCGGCGTCGGTCACGGTGACCTTGGACACCTTCAGGTCCTTGCCGTGCAGCCAGATGAAATCGGACGGCTGGGCAAGCTTGATGCGAATCGTCGTGGAACCGGAGTAGTTCTCCTGCTTCGGATCCACCTTGAACGATAGCTTGTAGGATTCCGGCTGGGCCCAGGTGGGCAGGTGGCCGAGCGGCGGCGCGGCGTCCGTGCCGGCGGCAAGCGCAGCGCCACAGCAGGCGGCGAGCGCGGTGAGAACGAGGGGACGGACGAAACGACGCATGGCAGGTGGGACTCCCTGTGGGTAATCCCCGCATCGTGAGAACAGGGTGACTTCCGACACAGTGCCAGAAGGCACCCCTGGTTTCGCTGCGGTGCGTCAGAAGTTACTTAAAACTCGACGATCGGCTTGAAGCCGCCAAAGAACATCCGCTTGCCGTCGAAGGGAAGGTTCTTGGGGTCGGCGAAGGCCGCAAGCCTAGGATCTTCCATCACTTTCTTCATGATGCGGTCGCGGTCCCGGCGGTTCTTGTAGACGATCCAGGAGAACACGACCACCTCGTCCGGCTTGAGCTTCACGGACTGGGGAAAGGACGTGACCTTGCCCGGCTTCACGTCGTCCCCCACGCACTCGGAATAGGCGATTGCCCCGTACTCCATCCAGATCTTGCCGGCCAGGCGGGCCATCTTCTTGTATTCGCCCAACCGGGCGGCGGGAACCGGAGCCACAAAACCGTCGACGTAACTCATGACGACCCTCCTCGCGTGGATGTCGCGCGAGAGTCGCCAATACCATGCCCTTTCGCAACACCTGTCGCGGACAGGGTCAGCCCGCGGCGTCGGCCTGCTCGAGCACCACGGCCACCGCGTGGATCACCGAAGCGATGCGCACCGCGCTCTGGATCGCCTGCACGCTGATGCCGCCTTCGCGCAGGACGCGGTCGTGCGAATCGATGCACATGCCGCAACCGTTCACCGCCGACACCGCAAGGGACACGAGTTCGAAGTCGTTCTTCGCATCGCCCTTGTAGCCGCCGATCACGTTCATGCGCAGCTTCGCCGGCAGGGTCTCGTATTCCGGATGGCTCACGAGGTGCTGGAAGCGGTAGTAGATGTTGTTCATGCCCATGATCGCGGCAGAACCCTTGGCGGCCGTGAGCTGCTCCGGCGTGGCGTGTTCCGCGGCGAACGCGGCGACGGCCTCGGTCAGCGGCTTGAAGCGCGCGGCATAGGCCGAACCCAGGGCGACCATGGCGATCTGGGCCATGTTGAGGCCCGGCGCGCCTGCTTCGGTCAGCACCGTGTCGAGGTTCAACTTGAGATCTTTCGCGTATTCGGGGAGTTTGCTGCGCAGGTCGGCGACGCTCATGGATGCACCTTTGTCTTCTGATTTGAGGAATAGGGGCACGGAATGTCTCGGCGCCGGCGGCACCGGTTCACGTGGGAACGCGAAGGGCGTGTATCGGAAGAGGGGGCGGTGAAGCAAGCTTCACCGCCGGGTTGCCCACGCCGCGCGTGAGGGAGGGGGACGCGGCGTGGGACTTTGACTTGTCTTAGGCGACCTTCAGGGTCTCGTCGCCGGCCTTCCAGTTGCAGGCGCACAGCTCGTCGGTCTGCAGGGCGTCGAGGACGCGCAGCACTTCGTCCGGGTTACGGCCGACGGAACCGGCGGTCACGTACACGAACTGGATTTCGCCGTTCGGATCGACGAGGAAGGTGGCGCGCTGGGCAACGCCTTCGCTCGTGAGGATACCGAGCGCACGGCAGAGATCCTTGTTGATGTCAGCCAGCATCGGGAACGTGAGGTCCTTCAGGTCGGCATGGTCCATGCGCCAGGCGCGGTGGACGAACTCGGAGTCGGTCGACACGGCCAGGATCTGGCAATCGCGGTCGGCGAACTTCTCGTTGAGGTCGCTGAAGCCCTTGATCTCGGTCGGGCAGACGAAGGTGAAGTCCTTCGGGTACGAGAAGACCAGCTTCCACTTGCCCTCATAGGACTTGTCCGTCACGTCGACGAAGGCGTCCTCGATCTTGTTGGCGAGCGGGCCACCGGCCACGGCCTTCAGGTTGAACTGGGGGAACTTGTCGCCAATGCTCAGCATTTAGACTCTCCGTTGAGGGGTTGGGTGAACTTCTGCTACCAAGCTTACCGGCCTGGTACACATATTCCAAATCGATTGTAGGCATGAATGTGATAGGCTGCACCTATCACGAGCTCCTGCGAGGCAGCCACCATGAACCTCCGCGACCTGTCCTATCTCGTCGCGCTGGCGGAGTATCGCCATTTCGGCCGGGCGGCCGAAGCGAGCTTCGTCAGCCAGCCCACCCTCTCCACCCAGATTCGCAAGCTCGAGGACGAGCTGGGCGTGGCGCTGGTGGAACGTACACCACGGAAAGTCCTGCTGACGGAAACGGGACGTGAAATCGCCCGGAGGGCGCGCGGCGTGCTTTCGCAGGTCGAAGAGATCAAGTCGATCGCCCAGCGCACGCGCGACCCGGAATCCGGCACCATCCGCCTCGGCATCTTCCCCACGCTGGGCCCGTACCTGCTGCCGCACGTGATCCCGCACCTCCGCGAGCGCTTTCCCCGGCTCGAGCTTCTGCTGCGCGAGGAAAAAACCGAGCAGGTGCTGCACATGCTGCGCGAGGGCACGCTGGATGCCGGCATCCTGGCCCTGCCGGTGCACGACGATTCCCTGCACACCGAGTTCCTTTTCGAGGAGCCCTTCGTGCTGGCCGTGCCCGGCGGCCATCCCCTGGCCTCCCGAACCAGGCTGCGCATGGAAGACCTGGCCGACCAGGACCTGCTGCTGTTGGAGGACGGCCATTGCCTGCGCGACCAGGCCCTCGAGGTCTGCCACCTCGCCGGTGCCGGCGAGAAGTCCGGCTTCCGCGCCACCAGCCTGGAAACGCTGCGGCAGATGGTGTCGGCGAACGTGGGCATCACGCTCCTGCCCGCGCTGGCGGTGAAACCCCCGATCGCGCAATCGCCGAACGTGCAGCTCGTGGAATTCCAGGCCCCGGCGCCCAGCCGGCGCATCGCCATGCTGTGGCGGAAGAGTTCCGCGATGACGCCATTCTTCGAGGCGCTGGCCGAGGTGATCCGCGACGTTCCCGCCGACCTCCTGAGCACGCACGGTTGCGCCGCGGGTCAACCGGGCGCGGGCACAGCCGTTGCCCTTCCCTCCCCCTGAACGGTTCCGCTGCCCGATGCGCGTCTGGATTGTCGTCCTGCTCCTGGTCTGTGCCTGGGGCGGTTATTCCTGGTGGCAGCACCGGCCCCTGCACCACCGGCCCGGCGTCCTCGCCGCGGAGGTGCCCGACCAGGAACCTGTCAGGAGCGGCACCACGCTGAGCCGCGGACACTTCACCCTGAGTCCGCGCGCCACGTTCGCCATGACGGGCCGGGTGTTGTCCCGCGAGGACTACCAGCTCGACGACCTGGCCCCGATCGCACCGACCGACCTGGCGATGGGCTGGGGCCGCATGTCCGACAACGCGGTGCTTGACCGCATCCGCATCTCGCAGTCGAACCGCTTCTACTACTGGTACACGGACCAGTTCCCGATTCCCCGCCACGAGATCGAGGATTCGAGCGCGAACATGCACATGATTCCGGCCAACGACGAAGCGGCCCGCGCCTTGCGCGGCGTTCGCCCGGGCGAGGTCATCCACGTGGAAGGCTTCCTCGTGGACGTGAAACGCGATGATGGCTGGTACTGGAACACCTCGCTGACGCGCGAAGACACGGGTGCCGGCGGATGCGAGATCGTGCTGGTCGAAAGCCTGCGGGATGAAGCCGTCGTCGCCCAGTAGCGGTTTCGCCGTCGCGGGATCAGTACCGAAGCAGCACGTGCAGCGGCACCTCGGCCGGCCAGCGGGCGCGCCCGTTGAGGCCGGCCAGCTCGATCGCCACGCTGGCGCCGACGACTTCCGCGCCGAGCCGCTCGACCAGCCGGCGCGCGGCCTCGAGCGTGCCGCCGGTGGCGAGCACGTCGTCCACGACCACCACCTTCTCGCCGGGAGCGACGGCATGCGTGCCGATCTCCAGGCGGTCGAGCCCGTACTCCAGGCCGTAGTCGACCCCGACCACCGGCGGCGGCAGCTTGCCGGCCTTGCGCAGCGGCACGAACCCGGCGCCGAGCGCCCGGGCCATGGCCGCACCGAAGATGAAGCCGCGCGATTCGATGCCACAGACGGCGCCGATGTCGCTGCCGCGCCACGGTTCGCACAGCGCGTCGATGCAATCCGCGAATGCGGCCGCGTCAGCGAGCAGCGGCGTGATGTCCTTGAACACAATGCCGGGGCGCGGGAAGTCCGGCACGTCACGGACGAGGTCGAGAATGGCCTGCATGGGGTTCCTGGAGAGGTGGAGCCAGGGATGCTCTGAACAGAGCATCCCTCGCGATCAGGCCGGCATGGTAACCGTACCGAAGTCGTCGTCGGAGGCGGCCGCCGCGCGGGCCTCGGCCAGTTGGGCGTCTACCTGGCGCACGATACCTTCCGCCGCTTCGGCGGCGGCTTCCGGAACCATCACGGCCAGGAAGTCGCGCGCGGGCAGCTGGCCTACCGCGCCGGTGAGGAACTCACCCGCGATGAACGCCGGGATCTCCGCACGCTCGAGCGCATCCTTCACCAGATGGGCGTCGATGAGGGATTCGGCGTGATAAGCGATGCGCATGGCAGCACGCTACCCCGCCGACAGGGCGCTCGGCAAGCTCCCTGGGGTAAACTCGGCGTTTTGCCGCGCCCCACCTTCGAGCCCCTCGCGATGTCGACCGAAACGCCCGTCCTGCAGCAGCACTTCATCCGCCAGATCGTCCGCGACGACCTCGCCTCCGGAAAGCATGCGCAGATCCGCACGCGGTTCCCGCCCGAGCCGAACGGCTACCTGCACCTGGGCCATGCCAAGTCCATCTGCCTCAACTACGGTCTTGCCGCCGAGTTCGGCGGCGTGTGCAACCTGCGCTTCGACGACACCAACCCGTCGAAGGAAGACTTGGAGTTCGTCGAGGCCATCCAGCGCGACGTGAAGTGGCTGGGCTTCGACTGGGCGGAACTCCGCCACGCCTCCGACTATTTCGAGGTGTTCTATCGCTCGGCGCTCAAGCTGATCCGCCTCGGCGTCGCCTACGTCGACGACCTCAGTGCCGAGGAAGTGCGCGAATACCGAGGCACGCTGACGGAACCGGGCCGCAATTCGCCGTACCGCGACCGCAGCGTGGAAGAAAACCTCGACCTGTTCCAGCGCATGCGCGCCGGCGAGTTCGCCGACGGCAGCAAGACCCTGCGCGCGAAGATCGACATGGCGTCGGGCAACATCAACCTGCGCGATCCGGCCCTGTATCGCATCCGCAAGGTGCACCACCAGAACACCGGCGATGCGTGGCCCATCTATCCGATGTACGACTTCGCGCATTCGCTGTCCGATGCGCTGGAAGGCATCACGCATTCCCTGTGCACGCTTGAATTCGAAGACCATCGTCCGTTGTACGACTGGTGCGTGGACAAGGTAGATCTCGCCAACGATCCGGCATTGTGGGAACCCCTGGTGCAGGCCGGCCTGCCGACCTCGCCAAGCAAGCCTCGCCAGATCGAGTTCTCGCGCGGCAACCTCAACTACACCGTGATGAGCAAGCGCAAGCTCATCACGCTGGTGTCCGAGAACCTCGTCGACGGCTGGGACGATCCCCGCATGCCCACGATCGCCGGTGTGCGCCGCCGCGGCTTCACGCCCGCGGGCATCCGCCTGTTCTGGGAGCGCATCGGGGTCAGCAAGCAGAACAGCACGATCGACATGAGCGTGCTCGAGGGCGCCGTGCGCGAAGACCTCGACGGCACGGCACCGCGCCGGCTCGCCGTCATCGATCCGCTGAAGCTCGTGATCACCAATCTCGACGAGACCCATGCCGAGACGCTCACGTTCCCGAACCATCCGAAGGACGAGTCCTTCGGCAGCCGCAGCGTGCCGTTCTCGCGCGAACTGTGGATCGAGCGCGAGGATTTCGCCGAAGTGCCGCCGAAGGGCTTCCATCGCCTCAAGCCGGAAGGCGAGGTGCGCCTGCGCGGCGTCGGCATCGTGCGCTGCGACGAAGTGGTGAAGGACGCCGATGGGCAGGTGACGGAACTGCGCTGCACCCTCGACACGGAAACGCGTACGGGTATGCCAGGCTCCGATCGCAAGGTGAAGGGCACCATCCACTGGGTGAGCGCGCGCGACGCCGTGCCCGCGATCATCCGCCTGTACGACCGCCTGTTCGACGTCACCGACCCGGATGACGACAGCGACGGCAAGACGTACAAGGACCACATCAATCCGCACTCGCGCCGCATCGCGCACGGTTACGTGGAACCGGCGGCCGCTGCCGCCGTTCACGAAGACCGCATGCAGTTCGAGCGCCTCGGCTATTTCGTGGCCGACATGCACGACCACACGCACGCCGCACCCGTGTTCAACCGCGTGGTAACGCTGCGCGACTCCTGGGCGAAGCAGGCCTGATGTTGTACGCACAGGTGCATCTCACCCTTCCCGCCTGGGTGCACGAGGCGGTGAACACCTCGGTGGACTATGCCGGGGACGAAGCCAAGGTGGGCCTGGCCATCGAGTTGTCCGGGCTCAATGTCGACCTGGGCACCGGTGGCCCGTTCGGCGCTGTCGTGTTCGACGGCAACGACCGCATCGTCGCGGTGGGCGTGAACCGGGTGGTGCCGCACAACTGCTCGGCTGCGCATGCCGAGATGATGGCGTACATGACGGCCCAGCAGCGCCTGCAACGGTTCCGGCTCAACGAGGACGGCAACCGCTTCGTCCTCGCGACCAGTTCCCAGCCCTGCTGCCAGTGCTTCGGCGCCACGGTCTGGGCGGGCATCGACGAATTGCTGATCGGCGCGCGCGCCGAGGATGTGGAAACACTCACGCCGTTCGACGAAGGCCCCCTGCCCGAGGACTGGGTGGGCGAACTGGAGCGCCGCGGCATCGCCGTGCGACGCGACATCCGCCGCGACGAAGCGTGCGACGTGCTGCGCCGCTACGGCGAGTCGGGCGCGGCGTATTGAGCCTGGGCCGCCTCCGGTGAACAGCCGTTGGCGTGCCCTGCTGCCGCTGGGCGTGCTGCTCCTGGGCGGCGTGGCCCTGTTTGCGAGCGGCACGTTCGACCGCTTCGAACCACACCGGCTGCTTGCCGACGAAGGGCACCTGCGCACCGCCATAGCGGCCCATCCGTTCGCGGCGCGGTTCCTTTACTCGGGCCTGCTGGCCCTGGCCATCGCCACCGGCGTGCCGGGCACCATCGTGATCGTGCTTGCCGGCGGCCTCCTGTTCGGCGCGGTGGAAGGCACGGCACTGTCGTCTGTATCGCTGGTGCTCGGCTCGCTGGCGCTCTACCTCGCCAGCCGCCATGCATTCGCCGCGGGGCGCCGCGCGCCGCCGGCACTGGCGCAACGGCTGCGCGCGCGATTCGCCACCCATCCGGTCACCTATACGCTCGCGCTCCGCTTCGTTCCCGTGGTGCCCCTCGGCGCCATGACCGTGGCGCTGGCATGGCTGCGCTGCCCGCTGTGGCTGTTCGTCGGGGCCACCTGGCTCGGCGGCACGGTGTCGCTGTTCGTGGAGAGTTCCGTTGGCGCGGGACTGGGCGAGACCTTCGCCGCGGGCCAGCCGGTCAGCGCGGCCGGGTTGCTCGACCAGCGCATTCTGCTGCCGCTCGCCGCCTTCGCCGTCCTGACGGTGCTGCCGCTGGTGGTGCGGACGCTGGCCGCGCGCCTCCGCCGCCGCACCTGACACCCGTTCCAGCCGATCTGCGCTAGGCTAATGCCTCGCGCCGCCCTGGAGGGGCCGCGCAAGGGGAAAGCCGTAATGAGCGACGTATCGACTCCATGGTTGGAAAAGGTCTGGCGACGCACCTCGCTCGTGCAGCGCCTGACCTGTGTCGCCCTGGTGCCCACCGCCATCAGCGCCGTGCTCCTGGTCACGCTGCTCACGCGGCACCAGATGGACACCCTGCACGAGATGGGCCGGTCGACGGCGGATGCCATCGCGCAGCAGGCCGCCACCGTTTCCGGCGACGCGCTCCGCACCGGCGAACGGCGCGAGTTGGGTCGGATCGCCCAATCCATCGTGCAGTTGCCGCAGGTGTCGCGCGTGCGCATCAGCGACCGCGACGGCGAGATCGTCGCCGACCGCGTGAACGGCTCCATCGCGAACGGGGACGACGACAGCCTCACGGTCGCCCGCGAGATCCTCGACCCGCTCACGCGCCGCGCGGTGGGCTCGGTCATCGTGGACGTGAGCGTGGAGGATGCCATCGCCGCGCAGCGCGCCAGCGTGCACAACGCACTGGTGTGGCTGGCGCTGAGCCTGCTCATCGCGGTGATGATCGGCTGGTCCACGGCGCGCTGGCTGAGCGCACCGCTGCGCAATCTCGCCATCGCGGTGCGCCAGTTGGGTCTTGGCGACCGCACGGTCGTCGTCCCCGTCACCGACGACACGGAAATCGGCGACCTGCAACGTGGCTTCAACGGCGCGGCCTCCAAACTGCTGCACGCGCAGATCGGCATGGAACGCGAGATCGCCACCGCCACCGATGAACTGGCGCGCAAGAACGCGGCGCTGGAGGCGGCCAGTGTGGCCAAGGCCCGTTTCCTCGCGGCCGCCTCGCACGACCTGCGCCAGCCGCTGTACGCGCTGACCCTGTTCTCGTCGGGGCTCGCGGTAGACGAATACGACCCGGTGCGGCTCAACCGCATCGCGCACATCCAGGAATGCGTGGAGTCGCTCGACCACCTCTTCGGCGAACTCCTCGACCTCTCCCGTCTCGAAACCGGCGCGATGCCGGCGGCGATCCGTGACGTGCCGCTGGACGAGGTGTTCGAGGACGTGAGCGTGAACTTCCGCATGGTGGCGGAGCAGCACGACCTGCGCCTCGTGGTCCGCACCACGCGCCTGTGGGTCCGTTCGGACCGCACGATGCTCGCCCGCATCCTCAACAACCTGGTGAGCAACGCGCTGCGCTACACGCGCTGCGGCGGCGTGCTGGTGGGTGCCCGGCGCCGGCTGGACGGCACCGTGCGCGTGGACGTGTGGGACACCGGCCTCGGCATCGCCAAGGAGCACGTCCAGCACATCTTCGACGAGTTCTACCGCGTGGAGGGAGGGCCGGATACCGGCCGTCCGGAAGGCACCCGCCGCGGCCTCGGCCTCGGCCTGTCCACGGTGCAGAAGCTTGCGGGGCTGCTGGGCACCCGCGCCTCGGTCCGGTCCCGGCCGGGAAAGGGCACGCTTTTCTCGATCGTCCTGCCGGAAGTGCAACCCGGCATGATGGAAATTCCGCCGACGCCGCCCCCGGATCCGGGCATTCCCCGCGACATCGTGGGCATGCGCGTGCTCGTGATCGACGACGAGCCGACCATCCTCGCCGGTATCAGCTACCTGCTCGGGAGCTGGGGTTGCGAGGTCATGACGGCCGAAGACGCCCAGCAGGCCATGGAGGCCGTGCACCAATGGATGCAGCCGCCCGACATCGTCATATCGGACCTTCGCCTGCGGGAGGGCACGGGGCTGGACGTGATCGCGCTCCTGGACCGTTATTACCGCCGCCGCCCCGGTGACCCGCCGCCGTTCGCGCGCGTATTGATCACGGGCGAGACGCGAGGCGAATTCCTGAACCATGTCGACCAGACGGACACCCAGGTGCTGTTCAAGCCGGTTTCGCCCGAGCGCCTGCACGAAGTAATGGTTTCCGCGTGGACTGTCCATCGGGCAGCCGTCTGAGCCGTATGGCCTGCTTGCCCACCGAGGCGCGTAGGGCTATGGTCCGCTCAACGGGGTGGCTCGCACGCCTGGCGGGCGGAGGAAAGGCATGCGTGTTCTGATCGCGGACGATCATCGACTCATCATCGAGGGCGTGAAGCTCAAGCTTCGCGAACTGGGCGACGATGTCGAGTTCGTCGAAGCCGAAACCATCAAGGAGCTCCAACGGCGGCTGGAGGAATCCCCTCTGCCCGATGTGGCCCTGATCGACATGGCCATGCCGGGAGCCGACGGCGTCGAGCACATCAAGAACGCCGTGAAGGCCCTGGGCGGCTCCGACGACGACGGCGCGGCGCGCGGGCGCCCGGTCGTCGTGCTTTCCGGCACGGAAGACCCCTCTGCGATCCGCCACGTGCTGGACCTCGG
Source organism: Luteibacter sp. HAY1-4A (assembly GCF_056755355.1). Taxonomy (NCBI): domain Bacteria; kingdom Pseudomonadati; phylum Pseudomonadota; class Gammaproteobacteria; order Lysobacterales; family Rhodanobacteraceae; genus Luteibacter; species Luteibacter sp. HAY1-4A. The sequence continues at coordinate 33,738 of NZ_JBNDHZ010000030.1, read as the reverse complement.
CGTGCAGGGCTACATTCCCAAATCTTCGCCGCCCGACGTGATCCTCAACGCCGTCCGCCTGGTCATCGGCGGTGGCATCTATGTGCCGCCCGAGGCCATGAAGTCGGCCGCCGCCACCGTGGCGCCCACGTTCGCGCTGTCGCACGGCAATGACGGGCTGACCACCAAGGAGCGTCTGGCCACGGTACTCACCGACCGCCAGATCGACGTCCTGAAGCTCCTGGCAAAGGGACGGCCGAACAAGCTCATCGCGCGCGAACTGCAGATCAGCGAAGGCACGGTCAAGATCCACCTGGCCGCGATCTTCCGTGCCCTGCACGTACGCAACCGGCTCGAGGCGCTGGTCGCCGCCCAGCACCTCGGCGACTGACGATGCGCGCGTGGCTGGCCGCCTGGCTGGTCTTCGCGCTCGCCGCCGCGCCCGTCGCTGCCACGTCGCAGGGCGACGTCGACCCGAGCGCTCCGCTCACGTTCGGCATCCTCCCCATCGGCGGCCCCGCGGAATCGCTGGAAGCGTGGCGGCCGATGCTCGACGATCTGCACAAGGCGATCGGCCGACCGGTGCGCGCCGTGTCGGTCACCACCTATGAGGGCATCGCCCAGGCCATCAGCGAACAGCGGGTGGACATCGCCTTCCTCTCCGGACGCCTCGCGCTCGACGCCGTAACCCAGCAGAACATGCAGGTGGTCGGGCGACTGACCCGCGGCGACGGGTCGCGCGGTTATCGCGCCGTGCTGTTGGTGGCGGCGGATTCGCGCCTGCGTAGCCTGGACCAGCTTTTCGCCCACCCCGGTAAATGGCGCTACGCCCGCGGCGAGGCGCTGTCCGTGTCGGGTTACCTGGTGCCGGAAACGCAGTTGTTCGCCGCGCGGGGCGTGGATTCGGACACGTTCTTCGCCAGCGTGCACGTGGACAACCACCAGAACAACGCCCTCGCCGTGAGCAACGGCGAAGTGGACGTGGCCACCAACAACACTGCGGACCTGGAACGCTTCCAGCAGCATTTTCCGGAGCAGTACGCGCGCCTGCGCATCCTCTGGACTTCGTCGCTCATCCCGCATGCGGTGATCGTCATCCGCAACGACCTGCCCCAGGCATTGCGTGCGCAGGTGGCCGCCTTCATCACCGGTTACGGCAAAGGCAAGGACGGCGCGCGCGAGGAAGCGAACCTGAAGCGGATCCACGACATCAGCGGCTTCGCTCCCGCGGACAACGCCGACCTCATTCCGTTCGCCGACATCGAATATGCGCTGGAGCAACGGCGCGCCACAAGCGCGCAATGGGTAAGCGAAGGCGCGCGCGACGCAAGGTTCCGCAAGATTCGCGTCGACCATGACAGCCTCGTCGCCCGCCTTCGCGAGAAGTGATAGGCCGAACGACATAGGCCGCCGGGGTTAGCTCCCCTTGTCTATCGCGTGGCCGTGCCGCGTTGCATAAATTCCGTCATGAGACCAAGTGCCACAAGGCCCCTCATGACCGTGTCATTGCGATCGCCAGGAAGGCCTGCACCCCTGCGAAGGCAGCTGATCCTCAAAGGACTGCTGCCGACGACGGTCGTCGCGCTCGCCATGGCCGGCGCCCTCGGCGTGCTGCACATGCGCGCAGCGGACGCGGAGGCCCATGCGGTGGCGCGCATACAGGCAGCGCGCATTGCCGCCGCGGTGGCCGACGCGAGCAACGACGATGCGATCCGCGATGCGCTGAGCCGGGCACTTCTCCGTACCGCGCCGACGCAACGGGCGATCCTGCATCGCGACCTTGCCGGCGACATCATGGTGGACAGCGGCCGCCGCCTTGCGCCGAAAAACCAGTTGCGCACATGGATGAGCACCGAAGACGGCGAGCTGGAAACCGTGAGCGATGCGTCCGCGCTGCACGAACGGCACGTCGCGGGCCTCCTGATGACGTTGCTCCTGTGTGGTGGCATCGTCTGGCTGTTCACCATCGCACGCCGCGGCCTCGAGCATGACATCGTGGCACCGGTGGAAAACCTGCGGGCACGCATCGATCGCTTCCTCCATCCGCGCGGCGCGCAGGCATCGCCGGATGACGATGTGCTGCATGCCATCGATTCGCTGCTCGACGAGCTCGTGGAATTGCGCGCACGCCACGACGCAGCCATGGCCGAGGCACTGCGTCAGCGCCTGCAGGACATCGCCAGGCATACACGCTTCGTCGAACAGGTGGGCGACCATTTCCGCCAGCCTCTCCAGGCGCTCGCGCTCTTCGTCGCCGGCATGCAGCCCGGCGACGACCTGCGCCAGCGCGCGGTCCTGGGGCAGATGCGCAGCAGCCTCACCCGGCTGAACGAACTGCTGGACGGCCTGCTCGAGATGGCGAGGTTCGATGCAGGCGCGGTGGAACCGGCACCGGTCGACGTCATCGCCTCGGACCTCTACGTGCGCGGACGCGCCGCGATCGAGGCAGACGCCGCCCGTCTCGGCGTGGACGTGCGCTGGCGGGGCGGGCGCCTGCCCCTGCACGTCGATCCGGTGCTGTTCGGCGAGTTGCTGCACAAGCTGGTTTCGAATGCGGTCCTCAGCACGCCGCATGGCCGCGTGCTCGTGGCCGTTCGCCGCCGCGGACGCGCCATCAGGCTGGAAGTGCGCGACAACGGCATGGGCCTCGACCCGGGCGTGCAGGCGCGAGTGTTCGAGGACTTCACGCGGCTGCCCGGGCATCCCGGCTATGGCCTGGCGCTCGCCGTCGCCCGCCGCATCGCCGACACGCTGGGAGGCCGCATCGGCATCCGTTCGAGTCCCGGCCGCGGCACCCTCTTCTGGGCCGAATTCGATGGGGCGGCCGTGCTCCCCGCAGCGAAGTCGCCGGCCGAACTGCACTGGCATCCGGCCTGGTAGGCGCGCCGGGGCCCTGTCACGCGCGCAAGGACCAGCGTATCGTTGGCGGCAGACGGAACCCGCTTCGAGGAACACGGCCGTGGCGAGCATCAACTGGTCGGATACGGCGCCCATCGTGGCGTTCCTCGGCGTGTTCGCCGGCGCCATCGGACTTCCCGTTCCCGCCATGCCCACCCTCATCGTGGTCGGCAGCACGCTGGTGGCGGCACGCGATCCCCTCCTGATCATCGGCACCTTCATGGCGGCACTGGCCGGCGCCTTCCTCGGCGATGCCGCCTGGTTCCTGACGGGCCGCCGCTTCGGCTATCGCGTGCTGGACGGCCTCTGCCGCATCTCGCTCTCGCCCGACACCTGCGTGCGGCGCGCGAGCGGCTTCTTCGAGAAGCGCGGCGTGAAGCTCCTGCTGGTTTCACGCTTCATCCCCGGGCTCTCGCTGGTGGCCATTCCCATCGCGGGTGCCGGCGATACGCGCTTCTCGCGCTTCACGATGTACGACCTCCTCGGCGCCGCCTTGTGGATCGTCGTGGGCCTGTCCGCCGGCATGCTGTTCTACCGGCAGATCGACGCGGTCCTCGCATTGCTCAAGGAGTTCGGCATCGGCATGTTCGCCGTGGCCGCCATCGGCCTCGCGCTGTGGATCGGCTTCCGCTACGCACGCCGCGCGCTGCTGCTCACTCGCCTGCGCAAGAGCCGTATCTCCGTGGACGAGTTGTCGCGCCTGCTCGCGAACGAACCCGGCGCGCTCATCGTCGACGTGCGCTCGGCGATAAGCCGCCGCGACGACCCGTACGTGATCCCCGGCTCCCGGCTGTTCGACCTGGCGACCGCCGACCAGGAGCTCGCCACCCTGCCCCGGCACAGCGCCCTCGTGATCTACTGCTCGTGCCCCAACGAGGTGTCCGCCGCAAAGGTGGCGGAACGCCTGAGCAAGCTCGGGTTCTCGAACGTCCGCCCCCTCACCGGCGGCCTCGGCGCCTGGCGCGACGCGGGCGGCGACGTGGAAGCGATCGTCCTCACGACCTGAACCGAACGTCCTTTCGGGTTGTGCCGCCCGCCGCCGCCTCGTAAACTTGCCGGTTCTCGCGTTTGGGTCGTTAGCTCAGTTGGTAGAGCAGCGGACTTTTAATCCGTAGGTCGCCGGTTCGAATCCGGCACGACCCACCATTCGCTCTCGCATCAAGCGCCCATCTCTGACAGCGATTGAGCACTTTTCTCAAGACCGTCAAGCCTTCCTCCAGGTAAAGTCGACCTCGGTCCACTCGAGGGAACACGATGAACATCGAATCCGGCAACGGCATCGGCCATTCTTCCGAGGCGCTGAACGCGAACCTGCGCCAGGCGGACGAGGCGTCGCTGCGCGAGATGCTCGCCGTGCTTTCCGAGCGGATGCGACACCTCGCCACGAGGTCCGAAGTGCGCGAAGTGGCGGGACGGGTCGCCGTTGTCGAGGAGCGCATGTCGCACATGGCCACGAAGGCCTGGGTGCTGAGCGGCTTTGCCGCTGTACTCGTGGCGGTGCTCGGCGGTTTCTGGTGGATCGTACAGCAGTACCTGTCGCCGCTGCTGCGCGCGGCGAGCTGATGATCGTGCTCCCCGCCCGTACGCCTGACACGCCCCTCGCCAGGCTCCCCGCCTGAGCAGCGCTAGCGCGCGTAGCGCGTCGGGTCCGGCACGCCGGCCTTGGCGAACCCTTCGGCACGCAGGCGGCAGGCGTCGCAATGACCGCATGCGCGGCCCTCGGCATCGGCCTGGTAGCAGCTGACCGTCGCCGCGAAATCCACACCCAGGCGCATGCCTTCGCGCACGATATCGCCTTTGCCCATCTGCATCAGCGGCGCATGAATGCGAATGCCCGCGCCTTCCACGCCCGCCTTGGTGGCGACGTTGGCGAGCGATTGGAACGCCTCGATGAAGGCGGGACGGCAGTCGGGATAGCCGGAGTAATCCACGGCGTTGACGCCGCAGAAGATGTCGTTCGAGCCGAGCACTTCCGCCCACCCGAGCGCGATCGAAAGCATGATGGTGTTGCGCGCCGGCACGTACGTGACCGGAATGCCTTCGCCGCCGTCTTCCGGTACGTCGATATCGGCAGTGAGCGCCGAGCCGCCGATGCTGCGCAGGTCGACGTGCACGGTCTTGTGCACCACGGCGCCGAGCATGGTCGCCACGCGCTCGGACGCTTCCAGTTCCGAACTATGCCGCTGCCCATAGGCGACGCTCAGCGCATACACCTCGAAACCCTGCTCGCGTGCCATGGCAATCGTCACGGCAGAGTCCATGCCGCCGGACACGAGGATGACGGCCTTGCGGGAAGCGTTCGAAGCGTTCATGTGCATTACCTTGGAATCAATGACCCGCTGCGTCGTTCCACAGCAGTTTGTGCAGTTGGAGCTGGAACCGCACGGGCAGGCGCTCGGCGAGGATCCACTCGGCCAGCTCGCGCGGCTCGACCTTGGACCACACGGGCGAGAACAGGACCATCGCCTTGCGATCGAGCGCGCGTTCGCGCACGACATCGCGCGACCATTCGAAGTCGGCGCGGCTCGCGATCACGAACTTCACCTGGTCGTGCGGCAGCAGATGGTCCAGATTGCTCCACAGGTTGCGTCCGCTCTCGCCGGAATCCGGTGCCTTGAGGTCCATCACCTTGCGCACGCGCGGATCGACCAGGGACACATCGAGCGCGCCGGATGTCTCCAGCGACACTTCGTAGCCCGCGTCGCACAACTTGCGCAGGAGGATGAGGCAACGCTTCTGTGCCAGGGGCTCGCCGCCGGTGACACAGACATGGTGTGCGCCGTGGCTGGCGACCTCCGCGAGGATCGCGTCGATGTCGTGCCACTGGCCGCCATGGAAGGAATATTCCGTGTCGCACCAGACGCAGCGCAACGGGCAGCCGGTCAGGCGAACGAAAACAGTGGGCCAGCCGATGGCATCGGCTTCGCCCTGTACGGAGTGGAATATCTCGGTGATGCGCAGCCGCTCCCGGACGGGCGAGGCCGGCGAGACGTCCGCCGGCGTTGCGGTGCTGCCGTTCATGGGATCAGTTGGCCGTCTGGCGCTGCAGGCGGCGCAGGCGTTCCTGTGCGAGGCCGGCGGCCTTCGTGCCCGGATACTTGGCGGTGACCTGCTTGAGCGTGGCGATGGCCGCGTCCTGCTGCTTCAGTTCGATCTGGCAGTAGCCGACCTTGAGCAGGCCGTCGGACACCTTGTCGCTCTGCGGGTACTGCTTCACGAGGCGCTGGAAGGCCTCGATGGCCACCGGGTAGTTCATGGTGACGTAGTACGACTCGCCCAGCCAGTAATAGGCGTTCGGCGCCAGCGGGCTGTCGGGGTACTTGACGAGGAAGTCGCGGAAGCCGCGCGAGGCGCTGACGTAGTCGCCGGCGCGCAGCGACTTGAAGGCGGCGTCATAGGCAGCCTGCTGGTCGGGGTCCGCGTGGATCGGTGCGGCGCCGGCGGGTGCCTGGGCCGATGCTGCCGCACTGGCGGCTGCGGCCTGCGCTGCCGCCGGGGCGGCCGAAGGAGCGGAAGGGCCTGGCGCGCTGGCCGGGGCGGCGGGTTGCTGGCCCTGTGGCGCCCCACCCTTCTCTATACGGCCCAGTCGCGAATCGATGTCCGCGTACTGCGCCTTCTGGGAATCCTGGAGTTGCTGGTTCTGGTGCTGCAGTTCTTCGATCTGGCCCTGCAGCTGTGACAGCTGCTGCTGCAGATCGTTGACCTGGTTCACCAGCGACGTAGTGCCGGCCTGCGCCTGCGACTGCTGCTCCAGCCGCGACACACGGTCGGCGAGGCTGAGGCGGGTGTCCTGGGCGGCGGCAGGCAGTGCAAAAAGCGTGGCGGACGCGATTGCGCCCGCCACGCCAAGCCTGGCCATGTAACTGGTAGCCAGAGTCTTCTTCATTACTTACTTCGCGGTGTAGACGATCTCAACGCGACGGTTCTTCGACCAGCAGTCTTCGTTGTGCTCACGGCAGGTCGGCTTTTCCTTGCCGTAGCTGGTCACGTTGACCTGGCCAGCCGAACCACCAGCAGCCTGGAGGGCGCTGGAGACGGCATTGCCGCGGCGCTCGCCGAGGCCCAGGTTGTACTCGCGGGTGCCGCGCTCGTCGGTGTTACCCTCGAGGGTCATGGCCGACTGCGGACGGTCCTGCAGGTACTTGGCGTGGCAGGCGATGATCTGCTGGAACTCCGGCTTGACATCATTCTTGTCGAAGTCGAAGTACACGACGCGCTGACGCAGGCAAGCGTCGGTGTCGAGATCGGACGGCTGGTACTTGCCGTCGCTGGTCGGGGCCTGGGTCTGGGCGACCGGCTGCTGTTCCGGCATGGGAGCCGGCTTGGTGTTCTTCTTCGAGCACGCGGCGGCGCCAACGCAGAGCAGGGCAGCCAGGGTGACGGTAACGGTCTTATTCATGGGACGTTCCTTCAACAGTTGAGTTCCGACAGTCGGTTTTCGGTTTCGGGACAGGCACCGCCGGTTGTCCGGCTGTTTTTCTACTTACATCTACGCCGACGGGGCGCTGTCCCGCACCCGGCGTCTTCGCTCCGGCAGGTACCCATGGGCACTTGCCGAAAAACCTTTGGCCCGCGGAAAAGGCGCGGCCAGGCCGCGCCCCTCCCTGGACGTTGCCGATGTCGCCGCCCGGCAGGGCGCGCCATCAGCGCTGTCGATAGGGTCCCCAAGACGGCTCACGCACGTCGCCGTCGGACAGGACGAGACGCTGACGCACGAGGCCATCGGCTGAAACCGCATACAGGACGCCGCGCGTACCCTGCGATGCCGCATAGAGCAGCATGCTGGCATTGGGCGCGAAGCTGGGCGAATCGTCCACGTTACCCGGGGAAACGAAACGCACCTGGCCACCCAGACTACGGTCCATGATGGCGATACGATACACGTTCCCGTTGCCCTGCACCATCGCAATCTGCTTGCCGTCGTAGCTTACCGAGGCGCTGGCGTTGAAGCCGCCCTGGAAGGTAAGCCGCTGGGCCGAGCCGCCCGAGGCCGACATCTGGTAGAGCTGCGGCTTGCCCGAGCGGTCGGAGGTGAAGATGATGCTCTGGCCGTCCGGCGTGAAGGTGGGTTCGGTGTCGATGGCGAAGTTGTTGGTCACCCGGGTTTCCGTCCGGCTGGCCACGTCGATGACGAAGATTTCAGGGTTGCCCACGTACGAGAGGCTGACCGCGAGCTTGCTGCCGTCGGGCGACCACGCCGGGGCGCTGTTGATGCCACGCGGGTGCGAGGCGATCAGGCTGCGCGAGCCCGTCGAGATGTTCTGCACGTACACCTGCGAGTTGCCGCTCTCGAAGGAGACATAGGCGATCTTGCTGCCGTCCGGCGACCAGGCCGGACCCAGCAGCGACTCGCGCGAGCGGGCCACGACCTGCGGGTTGTAGCCGTCCGAGTCCGCCACGATGAGCGAATAGGTGGTGTTGTTACCCACGCCCACCGCCGTGATGTAGGCGATGCGGGTCCAGAAGGCACCGCGCACGCCGGTGATCTTTTCGTAGATCTGGTCGGCGATCTGGTGCGCGACGCCGCGGAGGTCGCCGGCAGGGGCGGTGAACGACTGCGCGAGCAGGCTCTGCTGGCGGTTCACGTCCCACAGTTCGTATTCCACCTTGAGCATGCCGCCGCCGGCGTCGCTGATGCGGCCGATGGTCAGGTAGTCCTGCTTGAGCAGGCGCCAGGTGGCAAACTTGATGTCCGAGCCCTGGGACGGCGTCTCGACGATGTCGTTCTTCTCCAGGGAGCGGAACTTGCCCGAGCGGTTGAAATCGGCCCGGATGACGTCGGCCACGTCGGTCTGCAGCGGCGCGCCGCCTGCCTGGGCGAACGGGACGACGGCGATGGGAATGGCCGTTTTCAGCCCGCCGACGATTTCCACGTTGAGCGACTGGGCGGCGGCCGGACCCGCCACGAGGGCGGCCAGCGCGGCCAGGAGGAGGACGAGACGGGAAAGCGTTCTGCGCATGGGCGGATTCATTGCGACCTGGATAGTGGGACAGCGGCGAAATGTTAACGCGACGGTCACGTCCTGAGTGACCCGAATCTGAACCGCCCCTCCCCGGCATGGGCCGGGACGGGGCGCTACATCATTGCGGCCTGAACGTGAACGTTAGGTTGCGCTGGAAGACGTCTTCGAAGCCTTGGTACGGAAGCGGCTGGGCGCGCAGCACGGCGTTCTCCACCGACGCGCGTCCCGCGGCGTCGTACGGGCAGCTCGAGTCGACCTTGGCGCTCAAGACCTGCCCGCCGGGCACCTGCACGATGTGCACGACGCACGACGTGGCCGGCATGCTGTCGGGCCTCAGCCAGTTCTGCGTGACCGAGTTCTGGATAGCCGCCAGGTACTGGCCCAGCTTCCCGGTGTCCCGGCCGTTGGTGCCCGACTGCTTCTGGTCGGCAGGCGGCAGGTCCGGAAGTCCGTCGTCCTTTGCGTTCTGCAGGTCTTTCAGCTGCTGCTCGGCCTGCTTCTTGGTCGTGTCGGCCTTCTTCGTCTGGGCCTTGGCGGCGTCGAGCTGCTTGAAGATGTCGTCGATTTCCTTCTGCTTTTCTTTCTTCTTCTGCTCCTGCTCGGCGTCCAGTTCGGCCTGGCGCTGGCGCTGTTTCTCTTCCTGCAGGCGCTTGGCGTCCTCCGCCTTCTGCACGGCGTCGTCGACGACCTTCTCCTGGTCCTTGAGGTCCGGCTGCTTGGGCGGCGGCGGGAGCGTCTCGACCTTGGGCTTTTCGGGCTGCGGCGGGGGCGGCGTCGGAACCACGGGCGGTGGCGGCGTGGTGTCCGGCACCGGCTTGACCTTGGTCGCCTTCGGCGGCGGGCTGCCGGTCGGGCCGACCAGGGTCGCCTCGATGATCTGGCCGGGCAGCTCGAGGGGCGCGGGGCACTTCAGGGGATTCCACTCGGCCGGGAGGCCGATCGCCTCCGCCCATTTCTCGTAATCCGAGCACGGAATGATCGCGAGGCCCAGGAAGGCCACGATACCGATGTGCAGGAGCGCGGCGAGGAAGACCGCGCGAGGCGTGCCGTTACGGTTTTCCATTCTGCGCCGACTGGGGCTGGCTCATCAGGCCGATCTTGGAGACACCGGCCTCCTGCAGGATCGGGAGGATCGAATAGACCTTGCCGTAGCCCACGCGCTGGTCACCGGCGACCAGGACCTGGAGCTCCGGGTTCGCGTCATGGAAGGCGGTGATCTTCTTGCGGAATTCGTCCTCGCTGACCGGCTCGCGCTTCGCGCCGTTCGCCGTGAGGTAGATCTGGCCGGCCTCGTCGACCGACACGACGACCGGGTCCTTCTTGTCCTGCAAGGACTTGGCGTTGGTCTGCGGCAGCTGGATATCGACGCCGAGGTTCATCATCGGCGTGGTGACCATGAAGATGATCAGCAGCACGAGCATTACGTCGATGTACGGCACGACGTTGATCTCGGATTTCAGTTTCCGCTTTTGCCGGCGGTAGGTAGTGCGCATGGCGTACGCTCCCGCTCAGGCGACGTCGTCGGTGTGGATCTGCCGCTGCAGCACGGAGGAGAACTCTTCCTGGAACACCTCGTAGCGGGAGGCGATGCGCTCGACCTTGTTGGCATAACGGTTGTACGCCCAGACGGCCGGAATGGCGGCGAACAGGCCCATGGCAGTGGCGATCAGCGCTTCGGAAATGTGCGGGGCCACCACCGAAATGGTGACGTCCTTCATTTCGCCCAGGCCCTGGAAGGCGCCCATGATGCCCCACACGGTGCCGAACAGGCCCACGTAGGGGCTGATCGAACCGACGTTCGCGAGGAATTCCAGGTTCTGCTCCAGCTTGCCGATCTCGCGGGTGCCGGCCACGCGCATGGCGCGTTCCGAGCCCTCGATGACGCGGTTGGCGTCCGTGACGCGGCGCTGGCGCTGGCGGGCGAACTCACGGAAGCCGGCCTCGAAGACGTTTTCGATGCCATGCTGGCCGTCGCGGTTACCCACCTCGCGGAAGAGCGCGGCGAGGTCGGCGCCCGACCAGAAGCGGTCCTCGAAGGTTTCGGCGTTGTCGTGTGCCGTTTTCAGCTGGCTGTACTTGCGGATGATGATCACCCAGGACAGGAACGAGAACACCAGCAAGAGGAGCATCACCAGTTGTACGGGCAGGCTCGCTTCCGACACCAGCTTGAAAATGTTCAGTCCACCGTTCATCGCTTGAGGGCTCTCCGCCGGGTATCTGGCTTTCAGGTAATGGGGAATTCGTTGGCAAACAGACCCGCGGGGATCTGCGCCGGGCGCATCGTGTCGAGGTTTACGCAAGCCACGCGCACCTGCGCGCGTACCAGTGCCGCATCCCCCCGCACGATCTCCTGACCGAACAGCATACTGGCTGAACGACGTTCTTTGACGCTTACCGTGACCCGGAGTTCATCATCCAGACGGGCCGGGCGGTGGAAATCCAGGTGCATGTCGCGAACCACGAAGCCCAGCGAGGTCGACTCGCGCAGGGTCAGCTGATCGATGCCCTGGGCACGCAGCCACTCCGTCCGCGCCCGTTCCATGAAGCGGATGTAGTTCGCGTGGTAGACGACGCCACCGGCGTCGGTGTCTTCCCAGTAGATGCGGACGGGCCAGCTGAAAACGCTCATGCCCCGTCCGGGAAAAGGTCCGGCGTGGCCGCCTGGCGCGGCGGCGGACTGAGCCCCAGGTGCCGCCAGGCCTTGGCGGAGGCCATGCGGCCGCGTGCCGTCCGGATCAGGTACCCCTGCTGGATCAGGTAGGGCTCGACCACGTCCTCCAGGGTGCCGCGGTCCTCGCTGAGGGCGGCGGCCAGCGATTCCACGCCTACCGGACCCCCGTCGAAATTCTCGATGATCGTGCTGAGCAGGCGGCGGTCCAGGTCGTCGAAACCCTCGGCGTCCACCTTCAGCATATCGGTGGCGGCCCGGGCCAGTTCATGGGTGATCCGGCCGTCGCCACGCACCTCGGCGAAGTCGCGCACACGACGCAAAAGGCGGTTGGCGATGCGCGGGGTGCCGCGCGAGCGCCGGGCGATCTCCACTGCCCCCTCGAACTCGCATTCGATGCTGAAGATTCGCGCCGCGCGACGCACGATGGCCGTCAGCTCCTCGACGCTGTAGAACTCCAGGCGCTGGATGATGCCGAAGCGATCGCGCAGCGGCCCGGTAAGCAGGCCCGCGCGCGTGGTCGCGCCGATCAGCGTGAACGGCGGAAGGTCGAGCTTGATCGAACGCGCCGCCGGCCCCTCGCCGATCATGATGTCGATCTGGAAATCCTCCATCGCCGGATAGAGCACTTCCTCCACCACCGGCGACAAACGATGGATCTCGTCCACGAAGAGGACGTCGTTCGCCTCGAGATTGGTCAGCAGCGCCGCCAGGTCGCCCGCGCGCTCCAGCACCGGCCCCGACGTGGAGCGCACGCTCACACCCAGTTCGTTGGCGATGACATGGGAAAGCGTGGTCTTGCCGAGGCCGGGCGGCCCGAAGATGAGGGTATGGTCCAGCGCCCCGCCACGCCGCCGCGCCGCCTCGATATAGATGGCCATCTGCTCGCGCACCGTCTGCTGGCCGAGGTACTCGGCCAGCCGCTTCGGCCGGATGCTTGCCTCCAGCGCCTCGTCGTCCATGGCGGCGGCAGAGGAAATGATGCGGTGTTCGGACATGGGCCGCATTATGGCAGGTCTTGGCCGCGGGACGGCTCGCCCCGCGGCCCGAATGACAGTCACCCGCCCAGGCTGCGCGCCAGCGCCAGCAGCGATTCCTCGTTCGCTTTCACCGCCGCAGGGTCGAGCGGCTGCAAGTCCATGCGGAACACCGTGCTGTCAGTGAACCATGCCAGCGACACCAAGCCCTTACCGAGACGCTCCCGCTTCGTCTGGATTGAGGCGGGGCTACCGTTGACATCGGCGTTGAGCCATTCCTGCGCTACGGTGATAGAGCCACCGCTCTCGCGGTACTCCGACTCGTCCAATTGCACATATCCAAATCCAGGGACCTCCCATGCCCGCGTGACGCCTGTCCAACGCCCATCGCGAAGCCCCCCGGCTGTCGTGGCTTCGGCAAGAGGTGTCTTCTCGAGAATGGTGCCCCGCACGGAAATCGGGTCGTAACGCAGGCGCGGACGAATCGATTCCAGCGACCGGTGCGGCACGTCGGAGACAGCCGCGCGGCTTCGACCATCCGGCCGTCGACCGGCGGCGCGAAGATCAGGCACGTCCCCCGATCGGGCGACGTGTGCCCCCTTCGCCGCTTGATCCGCGAGTTCGCGTGCAGCCTGCCGCGCAGCGGGACCCACAAAGGGCGACTGGTCGAGCGGAACGATATGCAGCCCGGGAGATGCCGGCACCCGGGTCATGTCGATGCCGGCCGCTTTGGCTCGCTTGACCGCCTCCTGCAGCATATGAGCTTCGGCCGCAACTGAATCGACAGGAACCGCCTCTTCGGCGTGAACGCCCGTCACGATGCCGCACCCGGCCACGATAGAAACCGCAAGAAACTTACGAATAGTCCGTTTCATGTCACCACTCCGTCAGATTGCAGTCCGTGGCCGATGAGGAGGTCCTCCAGTCGGACGTATTTCAAACTAGAAACTCAGCGAGCAAGACAGCAGCGGGATCAGGAGGCGTTCCATGAAGGTGCGGAGTTCGCAGTCCGCGCGGGCAGCAACGACTTCAAGCACTTTTCTCCGACGCCTGCTCCGGCCCGGACAGTCATCGCCATCCATACGGCGACGAAGCCGCTTGAGGCACGAACCCGCGCTAGCGGGTTGTCCGATTAGTTAGCGGCGGACGGACTTCGCGCGCCCTAAAGTCGCTGGGCCCCTGCCTTCGCAGGGGCGACGGGAGGGCCTAGGGAGCAACCTCAAATCTCGACTTGCGCGCCCAGTTCGATCAGGCGATTGCCCGGGATCTGGAAGAACGCCGTGGCCGGCATTGCGTTACGCGCGAGGAATGCGAACAGCTTGTCGCGCCACAGGGCCATGCCTGGGCGGCGCGCGTCCGCGACGATCGTTTCCCGCGACAGGAAGAACGTGGTGTCCATCATGTCGAAGTCCAGACCCAGTGCGCCCGCGCGCGCCAGCGAATTGGGAATGTTCGGGTCCTCAGCGAAACCGTAGCGCAGCTGCAGGCCGTAGAAGCCATTGCCGTACTCGATGACTTCCATGCGCTCGTCGCTCTCCGCGACGGGAGTCTCGAGCATTTCCACCGTCAGCAACACGTTCCGCTCGTGCAGCACCTTGTTGTGCTTCAGGTTGTGCAGCATCGCGTGCGGCACCGCGTTCTGGTTCGCGGTGAGGAATACCGCCGTGCCCGGGACGATCAACGGCGGATGGTCCGCGATGTTCGCCACGAACGGCTCCAGCGCCAGGCCCGACTGCTTGATCTCGCGCACCACCAGGTCCCTGCCCCGGCGCCAGGTCGTCATCACCGTGAAGATGATCACGCCAAGCACCAGCGGGAACCAGCCGCCATGGGCGATCTTCAGCGCGTTCGCGCCGAAGAACGAAAGGTCGGTGATGAGGAAGATCACGCCCACGGTGATGACGGCGGACCAGTGCCAGCCCCAGCGCCTGCGGGCCACCACCAGCGCCAGCAGAGTCGTCATCGTCATCGTGCCGGTCACCGCGATGCCGTACGCCGCGCCAAGGTTGTTGGACGAGCGGAAACCGATCACGGCGAGGAACACCAGGACCAGCAGCAGCCGGTTCACCCAGGGCACGAAGATCTGCCCCGACATCTCGTGCGACGTATGCACCACAGCCATGCGCGGCGAGTAGCCGAGCGACATCGCCTCGCGGGTCATCGAAAAGGCACCCGAGATGACGGCCTGCGACGCGATGATCGCCGCCATCGTCGACAACGCCACCATCGGATAGAGCCACTCCTCCGGCACCATGCGGTAGAACGGATTCTCGATGGCGCTGCGGTCGTGCAGGAGCAGCGCGCCCTGGCCGAAATAGTTGATCAGCAGGGCCGGCAGCACGAACCCGAACCAGGCGAGCCGGATCGGACGCTTTCCGAAATGGCCCATGTCCGCATACAGCGCTTCCGCACCCGTGAGTGCCAGCACCACGCCGCCCAGGGCAATGAAGGACAGCTTGCCGTGTTCGCGGAAGAAGGCGACCGCGTACCAGGGATTCAGCGCAACCAGCACTTCGGGATGCGCTACGAGCTGGCGCAGGCCGAGGAACGCCAGTACGAGGAACCAGAGCACCATGACCGGCGCGAACGCCTTGCCGACGATGTTCGTACCGTGCCGCTGCACCGCGAACAAGATGAAGATGATGACCAGGCAGATCGGCAGCACGTAGGTGTCGAGCTGCGGCGCGGCGATTTCCAGGCCCTCCACGGCGGAAAGAACCGAGATGGCCGGTGTGATCACGCCGTCGCCGTAGAACAGCGACGCGCCGAAGATGCCGATGGCCGCCAGCACCCAGCGTGCCCGGGGCGAGCCGCTGACGCTGCGCTGCGCCAGCGCCATCAAGGCCATGATGCCGCCCTCGCCCTTGTTGTCCGCGCGCATCACGAAGGTGACGTATTTCAACGACACCACCATGATCAGCGACCAGAAGATCAGCGAGAGCACGCCCAGCACGGCGGCCGGGTGCGGCGTCATGCCGTGCGTGCCCAGCGTTTCCTTCATGGCGTACAGAGGGCTGGTGCCGATGTCTCCGAAGACGACGCCGATGGCGCCGAGCGCGAGCGCGCCCAACCGGCGGCCGTGCGCGTGCTGTACGTCTTCGGCGTGGTTTTCCGATTTCACTTTCAACCTCCGAGCGCCGCGCGCAGCGCCTTGCGGATGATGGCCTCGGCGGAATCGCCTTCCGCCGCCGCCTTCTGTACCAGCCGCGAAGCTTCCACGGGCTTGTAACCGAGTTGTTGCAGGGCGACGGTGGCTTCGCCCACGGGATCGGCGGGTGCAACCTCGCCCACCGTGCCAATGGGCAGGCGTACGCCCGCGGCATCCACGCGATCGCGCAGTTCCACCACCATGCGCTCGGCGGTCTTCTTGCCGATGCCCGGAATCTTGGTCAGCGCCACCACGTCGCCGGCATGCACCAGCCGTGACAATTCGTCGGTGGCGACGCCGGACAGCACGGCCAGCGCGATCTTCGCGCCAATGCCGCTCACCTTGAGCAGATTGCGGAACATCGCCCGCTCCGCCTCGCGCAGGAAACCATAGAGCGCCACGCCGTCTTCCTTCACCGCGTAGTGGGTGAGGAGCGTCACTTCCTTGCCCGTGGCGGGCAGGTCGTAGATGGTCGACATGGGCGCGTCGACGTCGTAGCCCACGCCACCCACTTCGATCAGGAGCGACGGGGGCTGCTTGCTTATGAGGGTGCCACGCAGGCGGCCGATCATCGGCGGCGTCTCCATGCGGTGCGCGGGATGCCCACGCGTTCGATGCTGGAACGGGTGTGCGCATGGGCGATGGCGATCGCCAGCGCGTCGGCGGCATCCGCCTGCAGCGGACCCTTGATGCCGAGGATCATCCCGATCATGTGCTGGACCTGGGCCTTGTCGGCGCGGCCGGTACCGACCACCGCCTGTTTCACCTCGGTCGCTGCGTACTCGTGCACGACGATTCCCTGGCTGACCACGGCACACACGGCCGCGCCGCGTGCCTGCCCCAGCTTCAGGGCCGAATCCGCGTTGCGCGCCATGAACACGCGCTCGATCGCGGCTTCCGCCGGACCATGCTCGCCGATGATGCCGCACAGCTCGTCAAAGATGCGTTTCAGGCGCAGCGGGAAGGTGGCCTCGCCGGAGACGAGCAGCGCACCGTGCCATACATGGCTCACCGCGCCGTTGTCCGCCACGTCGATGACACCGACGCCGGTACGCTGGCTGCCCGGATCGATACCGAGGATGCGGATCATGGGTCGACGGGGCGTCAGCCCTCGTCGTGGGCCGGCAGGACGGCGTTGTGGTAGACCTCGTCCACGTCGTCGAGCGAATTCAGGCGGTCCAGCAGCTTTTCGAACTGCTCGAGCGCCTCGCCGGTCGGCGTGACCAGCGGCCCGTTCGGGCGCATGACCACGTCGGAACCGTCGATGTCGAAGCCCGCGGCGGCCAGCGCCTTGCGCATAGCTTCCACGGCGATCGGATCGGGTGCCAGCAACACCGTGCCGATGCCGTTTTCGATCACGATGTCTTCCGCATTGTTCTCGATGGCGGCTTCTTCGAGCTTCGCCTCCACGTCGGCGTCGCCACCGGTGTGCACCACCACCTGGCCCACGCGGGTGAACTGGAACGCCACCGAGTTGGTGGTGCCCATATTGCCGCCGAGCTTGTTGAGCGCGGCACGCACGTCGGCCACGGTGCGCGTCTGGTTGTCGGTGACGCAGTCGATGATCAGCGCGGTGCCCGCCGGGCCGTAGCCCTCGTAACGGATTTCGTGCATGTCCGCGCCGCCTTCGGCGCCCGAGCCGCGCTTGATGGCGCGCTCGATCGTGTCCTTCGTCATGTTGGCCGCAAGGGCCTTGTCGACGGCGGCGCGCAGGCGCGGGTTGCCGTTGGGATCGGGTACACCGCCACGGGTGGCGATGGTAATTTCGCGGATCAGCTTCGTGAACACCTTGGCGCGCTTGGCGTCTTCGGCATTCTTGCGACCTTCGATGGACGGGCCTCTACCCATGTTCGATTCCTGGACCTACCGGACGGACAGGGGCGCGATTCTAACGTAGGAGCGAGAAATTTGTGGGGGTCCGCTTTGTGTGGGAGCCGCTTCAGCGGCGATGCCGCGACTGCGGGCGTCCCCGCCGAGGGCAGAGATCGCCGCTGAAGCGGCTCCCACAAAGGCACGGCACTTACGCGGTATCGAAGCGGCCTTTGCGCAGGAAAAATGCGACCTGGCGGGCCACGTCGGCCGAGACCAGCATGCCCGTGTGGCTGGTTTCCAGGACGCAATGCGCGGTGAGACCCGGCAACCGGGTTTCCTCCACGCCGACGGAACCGTCGTGCTCGCTGCCCACGTCACCGACCAGCGACCCGAGGCCCACGGGCTGTCGCCCCGCGATCACGCCCACCTCGCGCCGGCCGTCCCAGCGGTCGAGACCGTGCTCGAGCAGTTCTTTCGAGCGCCCCAGCAGCATGTCGCCGCCCCAGCGATGGGTGAGGCCGCGTGCGGCGCCGCTGCCGTTGAGCGGTGAGCCCAGGCAGACGATGCGCCCGTCGGGCAGGTCGTCGTCGTGGCAGGCCAGCAGGGCCAGGATGCCGCCCAGGCTGTGCCCCACCACGTGCACCGGCCCGGGCGCCAACGCACGGATACGCTTGCGCAGCCGCGCGATGGCCTGCTCGGGCGGCGCGGCCACGCTCATGTACTCGAACTGGTGTACCTCGAAGCCTTCCTCGCGGAGGCGCCGGTGCAACATGGCCATGGCGAACCCGCGCATCCACAGCCCGTGCAGCAGCAGGACGTGGGCCTGGGAGGCGATCATCGGGGCATCCGGATCAGGCCTTCGCCGGCTCCGCGGCGGCCACGCGAACGTGCAGTTCCTTCAGCTGCGGCTCCGATACCTGCGACGGCGCGTCGGTCATGAGGTCCTGCGCGCTGGTGGTCTTCGGGAAAGCGATGACGTCGCGGATGGATTCGGTACCGGCCATCAGCGCGGCGATACGGTCGATGCCGAAGGCCAGGCCACCGTGCGGCGGCGCGCCGAGGCGCAGGGCCTTCAGCAGGAAGCCGAACTTCGCCTCGGCCTCGGCCTCGCCGATGCCGAGCAGGTCGAATACCGCGCTCTGCATGTCCGGCCGATGGATACGGATGGACCCGCCACCGATCTCGTTGCCGTTGAGCACCATGTCGTAACCGCGGCTGACGGCCACGGCGGCGTTGGCGCGCAGGTCGGCGATGTCGTCGACCTTCGGTGCGGTGAACGGATGGTGGAGCGCGACGAAGCGCTTTTCTTCCTCGTCGTATTCGAACATCGGGAAGTCGGTGACCCACAGCGGCTTCCAGCTGTTCTCGACCATGCCGCGGTCGCGGCCCAGTTTGATGCGCAGCGCGCCCATGAAGTCGGTGACGGTCTTCCAGGGGCCCGCGCCGAAGAACACGATGTCGCCCGTGGTGGCGCCCGTAAGCGCCAGCACCTGCGCCAGCGCGGCGTCGTCGAGGAACTTGGCCACCGGCGAATTGATGCCTTCGCGGCCCTTGGCGGCGTCTTCCACCTTCAGCCAGGCAAGACCCTTCGCGCCGTACTTGCCGGCGTACTCGGTCAGCCCGTCGATGTCCTTGCGCGAAAGTTCGGCGGCGCCCGGCACGCGCAGCGCGGCCACGCGGCCAGCGGGGTCGTTGGCGGGGCCGGAGAAGACCTTGAACTCCACGTGCTTCACCGCGTCGGCGATGTCCACCAGTTCCAGCGGAATGCGCAGGTCCGGCTTGTCGGAGCCGAAGCGCCGCATGGCCTCTTCGTACGTCATGCGGGGGAAGACGGCGTCGAGTTCCACATGGCGCACTTCGCGGAACACGTGGCGGATCAGGTTCTCCACGAAGTCCTGCACGTCGCGCTCTTCCACGAACGCGAACTCGAGGTCGAGCTGGGTGAATTCCGGCTGGCGGTCGGCGCGCAGGTCTTCGTCGCGGAAGCAGCGGGCGATCTGGTAGTAGCGGTCGAAGCCCGCCATCATCAGGATCTGCTTGAACAGCTGCGGCGACTGCGGCAACGCGTAGAACTGGCCCGGGTGCACGCGGCTCGGCACGAGGTAGTCGCGCGCGCCCTCGGGCGTGGCCTTGGTGAGGATCGGGGTTTCGATGTCCTGGAAGCCGGCGGCATCGAGGTAGCGGCGCAGCTCGCGCACCAACGCGGTGCGCGTGCGCATCATCTTCTGCATCTCGGGACGGCGCAGGTCGAGGTAGCGGTAAGTCATCCGCATATCCTCGTTCGGCGACTCGTGCAGAGCGAACGGAAGATCGCGCGCCGCGTTGAGGATCTTCACCTTGTCCGCCAGCAGTTCGACCGTGCCCGTCTTCAGCTTGTCGTTCGCCGAGAGACGCTTGCGGATCTGCCCCGTGACGCGCACCACGAACTCATAGCCCAGCTCGCCGGCAATGGCGAACGCCGCCGCGTTCTCGCGCTCGATCACCACCTGGGCCACGCCCTCGTGGTCGCGGAGGTCGACGAAAGCCACGTGGCTCTGGAGGCGAAGGGTGTTGACCCACCCGCAAAGGGTGACGTCCTGGCCGATCAGCGACTCGTCGATGAGCCCGCAAAGATGGGTGCGCATGCGCTGGTAACTCTGGAGAAAAGACCCCGGATCGTACCACGAGCCGGGGTCCCGTCAGAGCCTGGACGGCCGCTCAGCGGCCGATGTCGAACTTGCCGCGGCAGCCCCGATCGGCCCAGATGCCGTCGCGGGTGAAACCGTAGCTGTAGCCTTCACGGCAGTCGCTCTGCGAGGTCTGCTCGACGAGCCGGGCGCCACGTCCGATCGGCCAGCGGCAGAACACGCGCTTGTTGTCGTTGCTGTCGCAGGAAACGATCTGGCCACCGCCCCCGGGACCGCCACCCCAACCCGGACGACCATCGTCCCAGTCCGGGCGGCCGCCATGGTCGCCCCAGCCAGGCCGACCGCCACCGCCCCAACCGCGCGCTTCCTGGAAGATGCCGCGGCATCCGTCGTCGACCCAGAGGCCGCCGCGATCGATGTCCCAGGTACGGCCACGGATGCAGGCCGTCTTGGAGTCCTGGCGCACGAGGCGGGCGTCGCGCCAGGGCACCCGGCAATACGACCGCCGCCCGTTGTCGCTATAGCAATTGACCGTGTCGCCGCCGCGCTGCGCGTGCGCGACATGCGGTGCCATGAAGGCCGCCGCGCCGAGCGCCACCGTCGCCGCCATTCCCAGGATCGCTTTCATTTCCCTGTCCCTCCGATATAGGTGGCCTCAAATTATCGGAGGAAGGCGCAATGATGTTTGAACGGATCGCAAGAATCCGCGGGCCGTTCAGGTGGTGGAGGAAGTGCCACCCGACGAAGACGACGACGAAGAGGCCGCGGGTGCTGGAGCGGGCGCGGGGGCCGCGGCCGGCGCCGGCGCGCCCGACGAACCTTCGGCGAGGTTCCGCTTCTTGTCGCCTTCCTTCTTGAAGTCCGTTTCGTACCAGCCGCTGCCGGCGAGACGGAACTGCGGGGCGCTCAACATCCGGCCCACGCGAGGCTCGCCGCAGCTCGGGCAGGTGGCCGGATCGGGATCGGACATCTTCTGCAGGCGGTCGAAACGATGGCCGCAGGCCTGGCACTGGAATTCGTAGATGGGCATGGCAGGTGGATCCTGGATGTTTCAGCCGGGCATTATCGGGCGGAGCAGCCGATTTTCAATGTGTCTGACTCCCACAATGATCATGCCGCCTCGAAAACCAGGCGGCTGCCATCGGAATCGACGCGTACCGTCTGGCCGGGCGAGAACGCACCTTGCAGGATGCGCTGCGCCAGCGGGTTCTCCAACTGCTGCTGGATCGCCCGCTTCAGCGGCCGGGCGCCGTACACCGGATCGAAGCCGGCGCTACCCAGCAGGTCGAGCGCCTTGTCCGTGACGTCCAGCGACAACTGGCGGTCGGCCAGGCGGCGCGCCAGGTAATCGAGCTGGATGCGCGCGATGGCGCGAATCTGCTTCTTGTCCAGCGGACGGAACACCACGAGGTCATCCAGGCGGTTGATGAATTCCGGACGGAAGTGCGCCTGCACCACACCCAGCACCGATGCCTTCATCTGCAGGTAGTCGGCCTCGCTGTCGCCGGCCTGCTCCTGGATGAGGTTCGAGCCGAGGTTCGAGGTCATCACGATGACGGTATTGCGGAAATCCACCGTGCGGCCCTGGCCGTCGGTAAGCCGGCCGTCGTCGAGCACCTGGAGCACGATGTTGAAGACATCCGGATGGGCCTTCTCCACCTCGTCGAGCAGGATCACGCTGTACGGACGGCGGCGCACCGCTTCCGTGAGGTAACCGCCTTCTTCGTAACCCACATAACCCGGAGGCGCGCCAACCAGCCGGCTTACGGAGTGCTTCTCCATGAACTCGCTCATGTCGATGCGGACCATCGCGTCCTGCGTGTCGAAGAGGAAGTCCGCCAGGGCCTTGCACAGCTCCGTCTTGCCCACGCCCGTGGGGCCGAGGAACAGGAACGAACCGTACGGACGGTTGGGATCGGACAGACCCGCGCGAGCGCGCCGGATCGCATCCGACACCGCGCGTACCGCTTCCTCCTGCCCCACCACGCGCGCATGCAGCGCGTCTTCCATGTGCAGCAGCTTCTCGCGCTCACCCTCGAGCATCTTCGCCACGGGAATGCCCGTCCAGCGGGCCACCACTTCGGCGATTTCCTCGGCGGTGACACGATCCTGCAACAGCGTGAAGTCCTGCTTCTCCGCCTTCTGCGCGGCAGCGAGCTGCGCTTCCAGCGCCGGCAGGCGGCCGTACTGGATCTCGCTCATCGCGCCATAGTCCTGGCGGCGCTGCGCCGATTCCAGTTCCAGGCGAGCCTGCTCGATCTGCTCCTTGATCTTCGTCGCGCCCTGCAGCGTGGCCTTCTCGGACTTCCATACCTCGTTGAGGTCGGAGAACTCGCGGTCGAGTTTCTCGATGTCGGCTTCGAGATTGGCGAGGCGCTGCTTCGATTCCTCGTCCTGCTCTTTCTTCAGCATCTCGCGCTGGATCTTGAGCTGGATGAGCCGCCGCTCCAGGCGGTCCAGTTCTTCCGGCTTGGAATCGATCTCCATGCGGATGCGCGACGCCGCTTCGTCCATCAGGTCGATGGCCTTGTCGGGAAGCTGGCGATCGGGAATGTAGCGCGCGGAGAGCGTAGCAGCCGCGACGATGGCGGGATCGGTGATCTCCACACCGTGGTGCACCGCGTACCGTTCCTTCAGGCCACGCAGGATCGCGATGGTGTCTTCCACGCTCGGCTCGCCCACGAACACCTTCTGGAAGCGGCGCTCGAGCGCGGCGTCCTTTTCCACGTACTTACGGTACTCGTCGAGCGTGGTCGCGCCGATGCAATGCAGCTCGCCACGCGCCAGCGCCGGCTTCAGCATGTTGCCGGCATCCATGGCGCCATCGGCCTTGCCTGCGCCCACCATCGTGTGCAGCTCGTCGATGAACAGGATGACCCGCCCTTCCTGCTTCGACAGGTCGCTGAGCACGGCCTTCAGGCGTTCCTCGAACTCGCCGCGGAACTTCGCGCCGGCGATCAGGGAACCCATGTCGAGCGACAGCACGCGCTTGTCGCGCAGGCCTTCCGGCACCTCGCCATTGACGATGCGCTGCGCCAGGCCTTCCACGATGGCCGTCTTGCCCACGCCGGGCTCGCCGATGAGCACCGGATTGTTCTTCGTGCGGCGCTGCAGGACCTGGATGGTGCGGCGAATCTCCTCATCGCGACCGATCACCGGGTCGAGCTTGCCGCTCTCGGCCCGTTCGGTGAGGTCGATGGTGTATTTCTCCAGCGCCTGGCGCTGGTCCTCCGCGTTTTCGGACTGCACTTTCTCGCCGCCGCGCAGCTTGTCGATGGCGGCTTCGAGGTTTGCCTTCGTCGCACCCGCGGCTTTCAGCGCGCCGCCGGTTTCGCCGCGGTCTTCCAGCGCCGCCAGCAGGAACAGTTCGCTGGCGATGAACTGGTCGCCACGTTGCTGGGCCAGTTTGTCGGTGAGGTTGAGCAGACGGTTCAGATCGTTGCCGAGGCTGATGTTGCCTTCCTGCCCGCTGACCCGCGGCATGCGCTCGAGGATCTCGCCCAGGCGCTGGCGCAGCGCCGGTACGTTCACCTGCGCCTGCGTGAGCAGCGGTGCGGTCGAGCCGCCCTGCTGGTCGAGCAGCGCCGCCAGGAGGTGCGCCGGCTCGAGGATATTGTGGTCGCGGCCGACGGCCAGCGACTGCGCGTCGGCCAGGGCCTGCTGGAATCTCGACGTGAGTCTGTCCATTCGCATCTTGGTTGTCTCCGAAAGTACGGCGTGCCCCGGGCCCTCCCCGCGACCGCCTCTGGCGACACAGATGCGGGTTCCCGCCTGTGCCTTCAACGGTAACCTACGCCGGAGTGCAGCGGATTCTTCACGATCCGGCATGCATCCTTGCAGGAATCACCGAACCTGGAGCCGCCGTGACCGCCACCAGCGAAAGCCTGCCGCGCCCGCCTGCCGACCTCGTGACGACCGCCACCGCTCTCTTCCTCGACGCCGACGGCACCCTGCTCGCCTTCGCCGACGACCCCGAAGGCGTGGCGGTGCCCGAAGGCATGCTCGACACCCTCGACGCCCTCCACGAGGTGCTGGGCGGTGCCCTCGCCCTGGTCAGCGGGCGCGCCATCGCGAGCCTCGACAGCATCTTCGGCCGTCCGCGCTGGGCCGCGGCGGGCCAGCACGGACTCGAACGTCGCGACGCAGACGGGCGCACGAGTACCGTGCCGGTAGACGCCGCCGAACTGGCCCGCCTCCGGGACACGGTGCACGCGGCCGCGCTGGCCATGCCCGGCGTGCGGGTGGAGGACAAGAGCTGGTCCGTCGCCCTGCACTGCCGCGAACATCCCGAATACATGGCGGAACTGGAACGCGTGGCGCCCGCCATCGCCGCACGGTTTCCCGGGTTCGAACTCCAGCCCGGCAGCTACGTCTACGAATTCAAGCCGCGCGGCATGGACAAGGGCGTGGCGGTAGCGGCCTTCCTCGAATCGCCCCCGTTCCAGGCGCGGCATCCGGTCTACCTGGGCGACGACCTCACCGACGAGCACGCTTTCGCCCTCGTCAACGACCGTGGCGGCGCGTCGGTGCGCGTGGGTGCAAGAACACCGTCATCAGCCGTGTTCACATTGTCTAGCCCAGGCGATGTCCATGCTTGGCTCGATTCCGTGAAAGCCGCATTGACGCAAGGAGCCGCAAGGAGACAATGAGTCGACTAGTCGTCATATCGAACCGCGTCGCGCTGCCGAAACAGACGCAGACCGGCGGACTGGCCTCCGCGATGAACGCGGCATTGCAGGAAATGGGCGGCCTGTGGTTCGGATGGAGCGGCAACATCGCCGCCGAAACCGGCAAGGAACTGCACGAGGTCCAGGAAGGAAACATCAGCTACGCCACGATCGACATGTCCAAGACGGACCATGACGACTACTACAGCGGTTTCGCCAATCGCGCGCTGTGGCCGCTGTTCCATTATCGCGGCGACCTCGTTGACTATCGCCGCGACCACCTGGAAGGCTACCTGCGCGTCAATCGCGCATTCGCCAAGCGCGTGGCGAAGCTCATCCGCAAGGACGACATCGTCTGGGTGCACGACTACCACCTGATTCCTCTCGCCGCGATGCTGCGCGAACTGGGTGTGGAGAACCGCATCGGCTTCTTCCTGCATACCCCGCTGCCCGCAGCGGGCCTCCTGATCACGCTGCCGCGCCACCAGGAAATCCTCGAGCCGTTGGCCTCGTACGACCTCGTCGGCGTGCATACCCAACGCGACCTCCGCGCGCTCGAAGATTATTTCCTGCACGAACTGGGCGCCGCCATGCGCACCGGCGGCCGCATTCGCGCCGCCAACGGACGCATTTTCCGCGCCGGCGTGTTCCCGATCAGCATCGACACCGCCGAGGCCGTGGAGCTGGCACACCGCGCGGAGGACAGCGGCGCCGTCTCGAAGCTCAAGGCATCCATCGATGACCGCGCCCTGATCATCGGCGTGGACCGCCTGGATTACTCGAAGGGCCTTCCGGAACGCTTCGAAGGCTTCGCGCGCCTCCTGCGCGACCACAAGGAAATGCGCGGCCGGGTGTCCCTCCTGCAAATCGCACCGCCTTCCCGCTCGGACGTGCCGGAATACCGCTCGCTGCGTCGCGAACTGGAACGCAGCGCGGGCCACATCAACGGCCAGTATGCGGAACCGGACTGGGTGCCCATCCGCTACGTGAACAAGTCGTTCGCGCACAAGGTCCTGGCCGGCTATTTCCGCGTGGCGAAGGTGGGCCTCGTCACGCCACTGCGCGACGGCATGAACCTCGTGGCGAAAGAATACGTGGCCTGCCAGGATCCGCAGGACCCCGGGGTCCTGGTGCTCTCGCGCTTCGCGGGCGCGGCGCAGGAACTCGATGCGGCCCTCCTGGTGAACCCGTCCGACCTGGACGAGGTGTCGGAAGCGCTGAAGCGCGCGCTCGAGATGCCGCTGAAGGAACGCCGCATGCGCTGGCAGTCGATGATGGACGTACTGGAACGCAACGACATCACCACCTGGCGCAACGCCTTCCTCCACGCCCTGACCGAACCGCCGCGGGTAAAGCCCGAGATCTACATGCCGTCGCCGGTACCGCTCAGCTCTTAAGCTTTTCGCATCGTAGGGCTCAGCGTGCGTGTCCAGATCAGCGAGGCGAAGCGGCCGCTGGCGGCGCCGTCGCGGCGGTACGAATAGAGGCGCGCATCGCGGAACGTGTCGAAGCCGCCGCCGGAGACCCGCGTGACGCCCGCTGCCGCCAGCCTGAGTCGCGCTAGCCCGTACAGGTCGCAGGTCCAATGGCCCGGACGCGTTGCGCAGAACGCCGCTTCCGCTGCCGGGTCGCGTTCGACGAAAGCCGCGCGGACTTCTTCGCCTACCTCGTACGACGGCCCGCCGATCGCAGGGCCCAACCAGGCGACCAGCGACGCGGGCGACACGCCCATCCGTTCCACCGTGTTCTCGAGCACGCCAGCCGCGAGGCCACGCCATCCCGCGTGCGCCGCACCGATCGTGCGCCCGTCGTCGCTGGCGAACAGCACCGGGAGGCAATCGGCGGTCAGGATCGCCAGCACACGGCCCGGGCCGTGGGCCACCGCGGCATCCGCCACCGGCTCATCGCCGGACGCGGGCACGGTGTCCGCGTCGGCGACATCGGTGCCGTGTACCTGCCGCAGCCAGAGCGGCGCGGCCGGCAGGTTCAGCGCCAGGGACAATGCCGCACGGTTCGCGATCACCAGCGCCGGATCGTCGCCCGAACGCAATCCCAGGTTCAGCCGGTCATAGGGCGGCAGCGACACCCCCGGGCCATGCCGCGTGGACACCGCGGACCCGACGGTGGAGGGAACCTCCCAGTCGGGAACGATCCATGCCTGGCCGCCCATGCTCAGTCCTCGATCGGATGCAGCGCGGTGTCGGCCCGCAAGGCCTCGATCAGCGCCTCCTGGTCGGCAGGGCGAGGGGAGTCGAATTCGAGGTAGTCGCCTGTGATCGGATGCTCGAAAGCCAGCTTCTCCGCGTGCAGCGCCTGCCGGCGGAAGCCGCGGAGAGCGTCGATCAGCTCCTGGCTGGCCCCGCGCGGAAGGCGCAGGCCGTTGCCGTAGAGCTGGTCCCCCACCAGCGGGTGGCCCAGGTGGGCCATGTGCACGCGGATCTGGTGGGTGCGGCCCGTTTCCAGGTTGCACTGGAGGACGCTGTGGGCGCGGAAGCGCTCGCGCACCCTGTAGTGGGTGATTGCTTCCTTGCCGCCGTCTTCCACGTCGCGCACACCCTGCTTCAGGCGGTCGTGCTGGTGGCGGCCGATCGGCTGGTCGACAGTACCGCCGGCCACCATCGTGCCCAGGACCACCGCCTCGTACTGCCGGTGCACGTCGTGCCGGGCCAGCATCGCCACCAGCGCGGTATGCGCCGCCATGCTCTTCGCCACCACCATCAGGCCGGCGGTGTCCTTGTCCAGGCGGTGGACGATGCCGCCGCGCGGCAGCTCGGCCAGCGCGGCGCTGTGGTGCAGCAGGGCATTCAGCAGGGTTCCCGCCGGATTGCCCGCACCGGGGTGCACGACCAGCCCCATGGGCTTGTCGATCACCATCAGGTCGTCATCCTCGTAGCGGATGTCCAGCGCGATGTCCTCAGGCTGGGCATCCACCTCCGCCTCCAGCTCGGCTTCCAGGGCCACCTGCTCCCCGCCGCGCACGAGGTGGCGCGGGGCCACGCGGGCGCCGTCCAGCAGCACCTTGCCCTCCTTGATCCAGCCGGTAAGGCGGGACCGGGAGTATTCGGGGAACATCTCGGCCAGGGACTGGTCGAACCGCCGACCCGCCGCCGCCACCGGCACGGTGGCCTCGTGTCTGACCGTCGTCATACCGCCCCGCCCGGCCCAAGGCCGGTTTCGGCTATCATGCCCTTTCGCTCAAGCATCCGAACTCTCTCAATGCGTGCAACCAAGATCACCATTCTGCTCGTCCTCGCCTTGTCGATGAGCGCCTGCTCGATGTTCCGCAGCAAGAAGGAGACGATCGACACGATGCCGGTCGACCGGCTCTATGCCAATGCCCACGAGTCACTGGAGCACTCCGACTTCGCTGCGGCCGAGAAGGCCTACGAGCGCCTCATCGCGCGCTTCCCGTCGGGGGACATCAACGAACAGTCTCAGATCGAACTGGCTTACGCGCAGTACAAAGACAACAAGCCGGACGACGCGTACTCGACGATCAATCGCTTCATCAAGACGTTTCCGACCCACAAGCATGCCGATTATGCCTATTACCTGCGCGGTCTGATCAATTTCGACCGCACGGCAGGCTTCATCGAACGCTACCTGTCCCGCGGCGAAAGCTCCGCCACCCGTCGCGACCAGGGCTTCAACCTCACCGCGTTCGACGATTTCAGCCAGCTGACGCGGCGTTATCCGAACAGCGCCTATGCCACGGACGCCCGCCAGCGCATGATCTTCCTGCGCAACCAGCTGGCCCAGTTCGAGATCAACGTGGCCGAGTATTACCTGCGCACGAAGTCGTATATCGCCTCGGCCGATCGCGCGCAGTACGTCATCGAGCATTACCAGCAGTCGCCGCAGACGGCCGATGCGCTGGCCATCCTCACCCGCAGCTACATCGCGCTCGACCGCAAGCCGCTGGCCGACCAGACCCGCCAGGTGCTGGCCCTGAACTACCCGGACCACCCGTACCTCGCGGACCCGGAATGGCCGCACCACCCGTCGATCTGGCGCAAGGCCATCCCGTTCTCCGGGCATCACTGATTGCCCCATGTGGGAGCCGCCATGGCGGCGAGAAGCCCATGGAGCATTGAAGCGGCGAGGTGAATTCCCCTCGCCGCTATAGCGGCTCCTACAGTTATCGCCCAGTTATCGCCAGCCCGAGGTGATCGGGTAGCGACGTTCGCGTCCGAAGGCTTTCGTGGTCACGCGTGGCCCCGGGGCCGCCTGGCGGCGCTTGAATTCGTTCACGTAGACCATGCGGATCACCCGCCGCACGGTCGCGTCGTCGTAGCCGGCGGCGATGATGTCTTCCGCGGAGGCCTCGCCTTCGATGAACATGTCGAGGATGGCGTCGAGCACGTCGTACGGCGGCAGCGAATCCTGGTCGGTCTGCTCGTGCCGCAGTTCGGCCGAGGGCGGACGATCGATCACCGCCACGGGAATCGCGCCGTCGATGGCCGCGCGCCAGCGTGACAGCGCATAGACGGTGGTTTTGTACACGTCCTTCAACGGCGCATAGGCACCGCACATGTCGCCGTAGAGCGTGGCGTAACCCACGGCCATCTCACTCTTGTTGCCGGTGGACAGCAGCAGCTTGCCCGTCTTGTTCGACATCGCCATCAACAACACGCCGCGCGTGCGCGATTGCAGGTTCTCTTCCGTGATGTCCGGCTGGCGGCCGGCGAACACGGGCGACAGCGCATCGGTGAATGCCCCATAGATCCCCTCGATCGGCAGCACGTGATATTCCACACCAAGCTGCTCGGCCTGGGCCTGGGCCTCCCGCAGCGACAGGCCGGATGTGTATTCGGTGGGCATCATTACGGCCGTGACCTTGTCCTTGCCCAGCGCGTCGACCGCGATGGCCAGGGTGAGCGCGGAATCGATACCGCCGGAAAGGCCCAGCAGAACGCCGGAGAAGCCATTCTTGCCGATGTAATCGCGCACGCCGCGAACCAGCCCGGCGTACATGATCGCTTCCGGCGAGCGCGTGTCCGGCGCCGGCCAGTCGATCGCCGTGAGCCGCTTCGTTGCCGTGTCGTATTCCACGGCGAGCAGCATTTCCTCGAACGACGGCGCACGCGCCGCGATGTCGCCATCCGCCTGCACCAGCAGCGAATGGCCGTCGAAGAGCAGGTCGTCCTGCCCGCCAACCAGGTTCACATACGCGATGGGCACGCCGTTCTCGGTGGCGCGCCGGCGCAGCAGTTCCTCGCGCGTGGCGGCCTGGCGACGGTCGTAGGGCGACGCGTTGATCACGAGGATCAGTTCGGCGCCCGCTTCCGCCGCGTGGGCGGCCGGCTCGGCTTCCCAGATGTCTTCGCAGATGAGCATGCCCACGCGCACGCCCTCGATGCTGAAGACGCGCGTGGACTCGCCATGCTGGAAGTAGCGCTTCTCGTCGAACACGGTGTAATTGGGGAGGGCCTGCTTGTGATAGGTCCACTCCGCCCTGCCCTCGCGGATGAGCGTGGCCGCGTTGAACACTTCGCCGCGCGTATCCGGGTGGCCCACCACCGCGGTGATGCCCTGGATCTTCGGCGCAAGGGCGGCGAGTTCCTTCGCGCAGGCCTCGAGGAAGCTGGGCCGCTGCAGGAGGTCTTCGGGCGGATAGCCCGAAAGGGTGAGCTCGGGAAAGGCGATCAGCGTGGCGCCGAGGCGGTCGCGCGCTTCCTCGGCCAGCGCCTGCGCCCGCCGGGCATTGGCGGAGGCGGCACCCACGGGGAAGTCGAACTGGGCCAGGGCGAAGCGGAACGTGGACATGGGGGATCCGTGCAGTCGCGGGGAAGCCCTATGATATGCCAACGCGGATCGAGGCCTCCTGTGGGAACCGGCTTTGCCGGCGATCCCGCGGTAGCGGGCAGGCTTTCCGCAAGCACCCATCGCCGCTGAAGCGGCTCCCACACAAAACCCGGCCTACATGTATAGACGAGCAATCGCGAGGGCGGTGTTGTACGGCTCCGGGTCGTTGCGGTTGGTCAGCAGGATCACCGTCAGGTGACGCTTCGGGTAACGGACGATCACGTTGCGGAACCCGATGGTCTCGCCCGAGTGCCACACCGAATCGCCCGTGATGCGCCAGCCGTAGCCGTACTCGATCGTCGGATCGTCGGTGCGGGTCTTGGGCGTGAAGGCCGCCGCACGCGAGGCGTCGCTGAGCAGGCGGTCGTCGTACAGCGCCGCGTCCCAGCGCGCCATGTCGTCGATGGACGAATAGATGCCGCCGTCGCCGAGCACCGAACTCGTCATGCTCTGATCGGTCCGCACCCAGCGGCCGTTTTCCTCGCTGTAGCCGAACGCACGGTGGGGCACAGGCGGTCCCTCCTGCACGTACGCAAGCGTGTCGTTCATGCCCAAGGGCAGGAATATGCGTTCGCGCAGGAAGTCCTGGAAGGTCATGCCGGAGGCTTTCTGCACGATCAGCGCGAGCATCGCGTAACCGCCGTTGCTGTAGCGGTACGAGGTACCCGGCGCGAAATACAGGCGATCCGTCTTCGCCATCAGGTCGAGCACGTCCTTGTCGCGTAGCGGTACCTTGGTATCCGCCGGCATGACGTCCTCGTAGTCGACGAGTCCGCCCTGGTGGCTCAGCAGCTGGGAGATGGTAATGGCATCCGCCGCAGTGGGAAGTTCGGGCAGCCACTTGCGCGCGCGGTCGTCGAGCGAGAGCTTGCCGTCCTGCGCCAGTAGCAGGATCGCCGCCGCGGTGAATTGCTTGCTGACGGAAGCCAGCCGATAGTCGGTCTGCGGCGACGCCGGCACGCGGTGTTCGAGATCGGCAAACCCGTAGCCTCGCCGCACCAACGGCACGCCGTCGCGCACCACGAGCAGCGAGGCACCCGGGCCGTCGCCGTCGTAGCGGGCCATCAAGGCGTCCACCGAAGAAACGGGGGGCCGGTGTGTCGCGCAGGCGACCAGAAGGATGCAACCGGCAAGCACGATGACGAGACGCATGCTCACTCCACGGGAACGTCGAAAAGGGTGTCGGCGGCCGCGGAAGGCAGCGTGTAGTGCCACCATTCCTGCGGGTAGTTCACGAAGCCCTGCCCCGCCATGGCGCGCAGCAGGCGCTGGCGATTGGCGCGCTGCGCGTCATCGATGCCGGGGAAGTCGGTATGCGCGCGGGGATCGAAGAAGTCGAAATCCGTGCCCATGTCCAGGGGCTTGCACGTGTTGCCGTCGCAGCGCATGAGCGTCAGGTCGACGGTCGCGCCGCGGCTGTGCCCGGAAACCGGTGCGATGTACTCGCCCAGCAGCGTGTCCTTGCCGAGGTTCGGATAGTGCGCGGCCTTGGTACTCGTGTCCGCGAGATCGCCCGCCCAGTGGACGAAGTTCGCGACGGCGCGCGCCGGGCGGTAGCAGTCCCAGATCCGCAGCCGGTAGCCTTCCTTGCGCAGGTCGCGTTCCACCCGCGCCAGGGCCTCGGCGGCAGCGGTGCGCAGGAAGCACTTCGGCGCGCGATAGCCATCCACGGGAGCGCCCGTGAAATTGTCGCTGCCGGCGTAGTGGATGGTTTCGGCGATATCGGGCACGAGGGTGCGGATGTCGGTCAGTCCCGCTTGCGCAGCGGTGCGCGCCGGTGAAACGCGCGGCGGCGCATCCGCCGCGTGGGCGCTAAGGGCAAGCACGCACGCGAGCGAAATCCAGGTCTTCATAGTCGTTGCTGAAGTCGGCATCGGGATCGACCTTGGTCAGGCGCAGACGGTCGGGCGCGGACAGCTCGAGCCAGGGCTCGGCATCCATCCGCTCGTCCTTCCACTGTACGAGGTAACGGCCGCCCACGCGCTCGAGGGTGCCGGTCATCGCCGGGGAACGTGCCGCCACGAACGCCACGCCTCCCTTCGCGGGACAGATGCTCACCTCGCCGAACCACGGGTCGCGCCACACGCCGAGGAAACC
This sequence comes from Luteibacter sp. HAY1-4A, assembly GCF_056755355.1. Classification (NCBI taxonomy): domain Bacteria; kingdom Pseudomonadati; phylum Pseudomonadota; class Gammaproteobacteria; order Lysobacterales; family Rhodanobacteraceae; genus Luteibacter; species Luteibacter sp. HAY1-4A. The sequence goes on along the minus strand of NZ_JBNDHZ010000030.1, from coordinate 1,097 downwards.
CTTCGCTTCGTCGGCCGAGGCGGCGACCCGCGACGAGGTGTCCGGTGCGCGCGAGCTGCCGGGCGCGGTGGCTTCCGCGGCGATGCGGTCGGCGTATTCGCCCACCGTATGTCGCTCGCCTGGCACCGTGAAGCGCTTCAGGATGGCTTCGGCGAGCGTGTCGCGCGCATCCTCACCGCCACCGTTCATCATGATGACGAAGCCGCTGCGCTTCTCCGGCAGCAGGCTCAGCGTGGAATACATACCCGACAACGTACCGGTGTGCGACACGCTCCACTGGCCGTCGACGTCGGCAAGGCGCCAACCGTACCCATAGCCGTAGAGGTGCGTGTCGTTCCACGCCTTGCGGCGCTGGCCGACCGGCATGGGGTTCTGGATCGACCACAGCGGCTCGCGCTGCTTCGCGTCGAGCCAGACGAGTTGGGACGCGTCGGGACCGAGCCAGTTGGACGCCCAGCGCAGCATGTCGTCGAGGTCGCAGCGCACGCCGCCCGCTGCCGCGGAAGTGATATCCGGAATCGTGGCCGGATCGGCGTTCGTCACCACGTTGCCGTGTTCGCCATGGTAATGCGGCTGGGCCACGTTGCCCACGCCGTCGCGCGACCAGCTGCCGATCTGGCAGCGGGAGAGCCCCAGGGGCGCGAAGACTTCGCGGCGAAGCAGGGTCTCGTAAGCCGCGCCGCCGGCCGCGGCCGCTACCTCGCCCGCCACGACATACAGCAGGTTGTCGTAGGCATAGCGCGAACGAAAGCTATGCTCCGGCTTCAGGTAGGCAAGGCCAGCGAGGATGTCCTTGCGCGTGAAGCGGTTCGGTTCCGGCCAGAGCATCAGGTCGCCCGCGCCCTCGCGCAGTCCGCTGTTGTGGATCAGCAGGTCGCGCACCTGGATCTCGCGCGTGACCCACGGATCGTTCATGCGGAAGTCCGGCAGGTACTTCGTCACGGGGTCGTCCCAGCGCAGCTTTCCCGCGGCGACAAGGCGCGCGAGCAAGGCCGTGGTCATGGCCTTGCTGTTCGAGGCGATCTTGAACAGCGTGCGGTTGTCGACCTTGCGCCCCGATCCGGCCGCCAGCGTGCCGGCGGTTCGCGTGTAGACGA